>JAISRY010000014.1 GCA_031273385.1 Tannerellaceae bacterium
AAAGATAGGATATTACCGGTCAGTATGCGCTCCATAAAGTCGAGCTTTTCTTTTAAACCGGCTATTTGTTGGTACTTTTCATGATTTTCACTGTTGAATGGAAGCCATTTACGAATAGAATAGGTGAACAAATCGCTCCATGGTTGGACAAGTATTTGTTCGGCTTTTACATAGTCCAGCTCCAAACAGCTTTCTTTCCGGCCGATATTTACGGTATCCTTGAAACTGCTAAAAAACTCACCTATGCTTTCCGTACCCTCCTCCACACAGACAATGGACGCTCGATTATTTATCCGTTTGTACTGTATGAAGGGGTAGGCGTAACGGAAACCTTCTTCTGTGTGGTTATGGAAAAGGATGTTGTTCCTTTGCAGCATGTTAATGACTGCTCCTCTGAATAGAGGAATTTCCAATTGCTTGAGTTCATTTTTGAAACAAACAGTAAATATTTTTACTTTTTTCATTAGGTATCAAATAAAAGATTAAAAAATCAAAGTTAAGAAAAATCAGAATAAGTAGAACAAGTAGAACGTTAAAACTCTACCTTATCCGGATGGAAGCCGGAGCCGCCGATGTAGGGTAGGGCGTTGATTGTCTGCATGTCTGCTTCTGAGATGGTGAAGTTGAAGACTTGGGTGTTTTCTGCAATCCGCTGGGGGGTGACGGATTTGGGTAGGGGCAGCGTCCCGTTTTGCAGGCACCATCTGATGCATAGACGGGCGACGGAAACGCCATATCTTCCGGCAATTTCTTTCAGCTGAGGGTGGTCTAACAGGCAGCCGGTTCCCAGGGGACTCCAGGCTTCAACGATGATATCGTGGGCTTTGCAAAAGTCGACGGTCTCTATCTGCATGTAGCCCGGATGAAACTCTATCTGGTCAACGGCAGGGCGTATTTCGGCGGTATCCAACAGAGGCTCTATATGGTGCGCAAGGAAATTGCTCAACCCGATCGCCTTTACCAGGCCGTCTTTGTATAGCTTCTCAAAAGCCCGCCAGGTATCGGCATTTATCTTTGCGCCGTCTGCTTTGTTGGCCGGCCAGTGTATCAGGTATAGGTCGACATAGTCGAGCTCCAGCTCTTTCAGACTCCTGTCAAAAGCCTGTAATGCCAGGTCGTATCCCCGCTTTGTATTCCACAGTTTTGTCGTGATAAACAGCTCTTTCCGGTCTATGCCGGACTCGGCGATGGCGCGGCCTACGCTTTTTTCGTTCCTGTAAACGGCTGCCGTATCAATGTGGCGGTATCCCGCTTCAATCGCATATTTTACAGCATCGGCGGCCACCTGTCCGTCAGGAGCCTGCCATGTACCAAATCCCACACACGGAATGTCTATCCCGTTATTCGTTCTAAAAGCGTCTGTTAATGATTTCATTTGTTTATACATTTATATTATGATCAATCGGCTGTCCGAAGATAGCCTCCGTTGTGCAAATATACGAAATAAACACCTACTTTTGTCCCAATAAATAGAGAAAAGACATTTTACGGATGAAGGTATGTATTGCTGAAAAGCCCAGTGTGGCGCGTGAGATTGCCGGAGTACTCGGGGCGACAAGGAAGATGAACGGCTACATGGAGGGAAACGGTTATCAGGTGACATGGACGTTCGGGCATCTCTGTACGCTAAAAGAGCCGCATGAATATGCCGAGGAATGGAAACGTTGGACGCTCGGTTCGCTTCCGATCATTCCCGCACGCTTCGGGATAAAGCTGATCGACAACCCGGGCTACCTCCAACAGTTCGCCATCATCGAAGAGCTGATGCAAAAGGCCGAAATGGTCATTAACTGCGGGGATGCCGGGCAGGAGGGCGAATTGATCCAACGGTGGGTCATGCAGAAAGCCGGATGTAAATGCCCCGTCTACCGCCTGTGGATCTCTTCCCTGACGGAAGAGGCGATCCGCGAGGGGTTCGGTAAGTTGAGGGGTCAGTCGGAATTTACCAGGCTGTATGAGGCCGGGCTTTCACGCGCTATCGGGGACTGGCTGTTGGGGATGAATGCCACCCGCCTCTATACGTTGCGCTACGGGCGGAACAGGCAGGTGTTATCCATCGGGCGGGTTCAGACGCCCACCCTGGCGCTCATTGTCAACCGCCAGGCGGAGATAGACCGTTTCACGCCCGAACCCTATTGGGAATTGAAGACCATCTACCGCGATACCACCTTTTCCGCCGTTAAAGGCAAATTCACGACAAAGGAAGAGGGGGAAGCAGCGCTCGAAATGGTGCAACAAAAGGAGTTCACCGTGACCGATATCTCCAGGAAGCAGGGAAAGGAATACGCCCCCCGCCTCTTTGACCTGACCTCCCTACAAGTCGAATGTAATAAGAAATTCGCTTTTACCGCCGACGAAACACTGAAGCTGATCCAATCGCTGTATGAGAAGAAAGCGACAACCTATCCGCGTGTCGATACCACTTTCCTGAGCGACGACCTCTATCCCAAGATACCCGCTATCCTGAAAGGGCTGACGGATTATCCCGGACTGACCGCCCCTTTGCTGGAAAGTAAAATCCCGAAAAGCAAACGGGTATTCGACAACGCCAAAGTCACCGACCACCACGCGATCATCCCCACCGGCGCCCCCGCCCGGGGGTTGACGGAGAATGAGCGGAAAGTCTATGACCTGGTGGCCAAACGTTTCATCGCCGCCTTTTACCCCGACTGTGAAATCTCGACAACCACCGTACTGGGAAAGGTGGAAAAGATCGCGTTCAAAGCAACAGGTAAACAAATCCTTAAACCCGGATGGCGGGTCGTTTTCAAGGTAGAGCAAAAAGGGACGGAGGAAGAAAAAGAGGAGGAAGAGGTCGTATTGCCGGACTTTATCAAGGGAGAATCCGGCCCTCATAAACCAACGTTGGGGGAGAAGTGGACGCAACCCCCCAAGCCCTACACCGAAGCGACGCTGCTCAGGACAATGGAAACCGCCGGAAAACTGGTCGATAACGACGAACTCCGCGATGCACTGAAAGAAAACGGGATTGGCCGCCCATCGACACGCGCCGCTATCATCGAAACATTGTTCAAACGCAACTACATCCGCAAAGAGCGAAAGAACCTCTTCCCCACACAAACCGGCATGGAGTTAATCCGTACAATACAGGAAGAGTCGCTAAAGAGCGCCGAGTTGACAGGCCTTTGGGAGAAGAAGTTGCGGCAGATTGAGCGTGGCACATACGAGGCCGGCCGGTTTCTGGAAGAGCTGAAAGAGTGGGTAGGCAAAGTGGTACTGAACGTCTTCTCCGACCAAAGCAACCGGACGATCGCGATAGAAGAGGCAAAAGAAAAGAAAGCGCCTCCCGCCCCGCCGATCCCCCTCTGTCCCGTATGCAAAAAAGGAACGATTCTGCGAGGCAAGACAGCCTATGGCTGTTCCAACTACAAAGAGGGCTGCTCTTTCCGCCTGGACTACGCCACATACGGCAAACACCTCACCGACGAAGAACTTCGGAAGATAGTGAACGGTGAATAATTCATTTATACTGACCGAAACAGGCATTTAAATGTGGCTTTACGCATTATTTCGTCCGAAAAAATGTGACATTACTCATTATTTCGTCCGAAAAAATGTATCTTTACGCATTATTTCATACGGAAAAATGGATTAAAGCGAAATGTGATGAAAAGGAATGCAATGAAACAGTTGGAAGAATGGAAGTCGGGATATAACCGTAAACCATTAATAGTGAGGGGAGCCAGGCAGGTAGGGAAAACATGGCTGATAAAAGAATTTGCTAAAACGGCTTATGAAAACCACGTCTATGTGAATTTTGAAACGGACGTACTGCTGAAATCGTTATTTATCGCTGATTTTGACATCCGGCGGATATTGACGTCCCTCGAACTTTATGCGGGAATCAAAATCGAACCGGACAAGACGCTGCTTATTTTTGATGAAATACAGGAAGCGGAAAAAGCCCTTACCTCCCTGAAATATTTCTATGAAAATGCGCCGCAGTATCATATCATTGCGGCAGGCTCGCTGCTGGGAATCGCCTTGCAGAAAAACACCTCCTTTCCCGTTGGGAAAGTGGCCTTTCTGGATTTATATCCGCTGATTTTCACCGAGTTTCTGCAAGCCGCAGGCGAAAACGGCCTGGCTGACGTCATCCTCAACGGACAATGGGATATGATGAACGTATTTAAAAACAAGTATATCGAACGGCTGAAACACTATTACTATACGGGCGGGATGCCGGAAGTGGTCGCCGGGTTTATGCGCAACAACGATTTCAGGGAGGTGCGCCTTATCCAGCAGCAGATACTTGACGCTTACGAGCAGGATTTTTCCAAACATGCTCCCGCATCCATCGTACCCCGTATCCGCATGTTGTGGAACAGTATTCCTGCGCAATTGGCCAAGGAAAACCGGAAATTCATCTATGGACTAATCAAGCAGGGCGCCAGAGCCAAAGAATTTGAACTTGCCCTGGCATGGCTAACGGATTGTGGACTGGTTCACAAGGTAAACCGCGTAACAAAACCCGGCTTTCCGCTGAAAGCATACGAAGATTTCAGCGCTTTCAAACTGTTTTCCGTGGACGTCGGCTTGCTTGCCTGCATGTCGCGACTGGACACGATGAGCCTCCTGGAGGGAAACATTTTCTTTGAAGAATTTAAGGGAGCGCTGACGGAACAGTATGTATTACAGCAATTAATGACCGAAAAGGCCTGTTCTGTGTATTATTGGTCTGCCGAAAAATCAGACAGTGAAATAGATTTCCTGCTGCAATCGGAGAACAGGATTATCCCTCTGGAGGTGAAAGCCGCCGAAAACCTACACGCCAAAAGCCTGCGCTTTTTTGTCCAGAAATACAATCCGGAGATTGCCGTCCGCGCTTCCCTGTCGGATTTCAGAGAAGAAGAGTGGCTGGTTAATCTTCCTCTGTATGCCGTAAACGGGCTAATTTCTTATGCGTATAAAAAGCCAAATAAACCAACAGCAACGCACTGATCAAGGCGAATCCCTCCACAATAAATACATTTTTAATGACTCCCACCTGCATCATTGCGGCGGGACAATCAGTAATCGCATGTAACAATATGGCTAAAGGAAATAACCAGCGTTTCCCCTTGTCAAATACCGAATAAAAAACAATAACGGACAACGAAATCTGTATAGTAATGGCAAAAATACGCTCAAATCCGCTCAGTAAAAACATATAGGATGCCGTATCGGTAAGCGCCGTTGTTATTTTCTCCAAAGCTGCGCCTTGTACCGCTTCGGGCAACATCGCCGTTGCGCCCGAATTTATCACCATGCTGAATACCAAATTGCCGATCATGGATAACCCTGCAAAAAGGACGGCTTCTACCCCGCCGTGGCCAATACCATAGGATATTCCCGTTCCAATTCCACTGTATTTCTTTTTCAATAAATGGAATGAAAGAAATCGAGCGGTTTCCTCAAAAATCCCTGCCATGAATATGCCATATAGCACATAAAGCAACGGTTGACTTTTCAGTGCAATTTCACCTGTCGGACTTTTTTGTAAAACAAGCTGATGTACCAAGCTTTCCAAAATAAAAGCAAACACCACAAATGCAGCCATCCCCACCAGCATGGGAGTGGCTGACATTGAAAACCGCTTCCTCAAAAAGAAAAATAAAAAAATCGGCGTGCCGATTGATAACACCGCCGATAGCGCCATAAAAAGCATGGATAAACTCGAAACTTGCATAATAGGTTTTTTTTAAGATTATATATTTTTTCAAATATACTATTTTTCCACAAATTCAAGTTATTTCTAATCAATTTTTATACCGTTTTTTTACAAGTTCAGCCTACCTTGCTTCCGCCACTGGGCTTTTGATATCTATTTGCTCTGGTAAAGATAAGAAATATATGAAAATTCCGCCCTCCGGGCTTAAAAAACTCTTTGAAATAACTATCCTGTTATTTCAGTCTTTTCACCAAATTCTGATTGTCCAACAATGATTTCATTTGCGTAATAGCAACGCTGTTGAGTTGCAGCAAGCGTTCTCCCTGCGACAGTCCCTGACGTATCAGCAGGGCGTTGATACTTTCCATATTGGAGAGTACCACCAATTGTTCCAATGTGGCGATGTCGCGGATGTTGCCTTTAGCTGTCGGATTTTCGTTTCGCCATTGAGCGGCTGTCTTACCGAATAGGGCAACATTGAGCAAATCAGCTTCCGAAGCATAAATAGCCGAAGCCTGTTCTTTGGTTACAACGTCGGGAATAATCTGTTCCTTAATGGCATCGGTATGGATACGATAATTTATTTTCGACAAGGTGCGTTGCAAATTCCATTCTAACGAAAGACGTTGCTGCTCGTCTTCTTTCAGGCGTTGAAACTCTTTGATGAGAAAAAGCCTGAAAACGGCGCTTATTGCAGAGCCAAATTCAAAGGCAATATCCTTGTGCGCATACGTCCCGCCATATTTCCCTTGTTTTACGTATATTCCAATAGCATTGGTTTTTTCAATCCATTGACCTGCACTTAAAACAAAACTTGGCAATCCTGCCTGCATTTTAAAGTGGTCAAATTCGACCACTTTATCGTTTTTATGCTTCTATAAAGCAACTCGATCATTTTCGGCAAATATACATCAAAAACGGATATATCTATTTGCTCCGACAAAGATAAGGCTTTATAGCGAATAGGGGTGCATTTGACATTTTGATCATTTTGCCTCCTGGTTTTTGTGAAATAGCAAAATGTCAAAAATAGACCCTCTGAAAACCGGTTTTTTTGGACGCAAATCCCCCTTGGTACGGAAAAAATGGCGAAAATTGAGGGTTTTGAAAATACATTTTGTCATCTTTTTGATGGAAAAAGCGATTTAAATGGGTGAAATGAGTATGTTTTGCCATTATTCGCCTGCAAATTAACAGAAATTAGTATTAATGCGTCAATTTCGTTTGGTGCGGAAAAAGAGAGAAAATGGGGTGTAAAAAGTGTTGATTTAACGAAATATTGTGTAAGCTTAACTGATCTTCAGGGTTCGTTGGGAGCACTTTTAGAAATGATGCTTATGTTTTCGGAAAAACATGCTTATCTTTTGGGAAAAACATAAGCATCATTTCCGGAAAAAATGCTTATGTTTTTAGTGAACGAATGTAAATCGACCCTCGAAACAGGCATAATATTATATAAAACGGCTATTTTCCCCCTTTTTTGAGGCCTTTTTGGAAATGTTAAAGATAGTAGAATGGGCTTTTTAGTTGACAAAAAGTCAGAATTTAACACTGTTTAGCACTAAAAACGGTGAAATCGAGCGTCTTCTGTGAGGGTGTTTTTGGTTTTTTCACATGATCAATCCGGTTTTTTTCCTTACTTTTATCCGCTAAATCGAAATAAAGTTATATGAAGATCCGTATCGCATACCTTATTCTGTTGCTGCTGTTGCCCGGTAGCTTGTCGGCAAAGCAGGTAGAGAGGGAGTTGGCTTACCGCGTAGCATCCAACTTTACAGCAGGTTATGTCCACGGGAACTTGCGAAGCTTTTCCCCCGCACTGACGTTGATCCATACCGCAACAAAAGCGGGCGGGGCAGCCTTACGGTCTGAAGCGTTGCCCCTCTTCTACATATATAATATAGCGGACAACGGGGGGTACGTCATCATTTCGGCGGAAGACAACGCCGTTCCGGTACTGGCCTATTCGGAAGAGGGAAGCTTTCAGCCTGAAGCGTTGCCCGAAAACCTGAAGAACTGGCTGGCCGTTTATGAAAAGGAAATTTCCCTGATGATTGACAAGGGATATACCGCCTCCGAAGAGAACAGGCGGAAATGGGACGAGCTGTTGCAGGACGCTCCCCAGACCGTCTCTACCCCTTTCCGGATCGCGACCGCCTCATGGGGACAGTCGGATCCGTACAACAAATTCTGCCCCATGGACGGGAGGAAACGTTCGCTGACCGGTTGTGTCGCCACCGCCATGGGGATCGCCATGAGGCACCACAAATGGCCTGTGCAGGGCAGTGGCAGCCATAGCTATGTCACCGGGGAAAAGCAGTTACCCCTTTCGGTCGATTTCAACCTGCCCTACCGGTGGGATCTTATGCGGGACAGCTACCGGAGCGACTGGAGCAACGAAGAGGCGGATGCGGCCGCCACCCTCCTGTACCATGCCGGCGTGGCGGTGGAGATGGATTACACCTCGGAAGCGAGCGGGGCCTATACGCAGAATGTCGTGAAAGCGCTGATCGACCATTTCGGGTACGACAACAGTATGTACCTGGCCTATAAGACCCTCTACCGCGACGAGGAGTGGCATGGCCTCATTCGGGGAGAGCTGGACAACCAGCGGCCGGTCATCTATGCCGGTGTCAGCGCCAGTGAATCAGGGCACCAGTTCATTATCGACGGGTATGATTCCGGAAACTTTTACCACGTCAATTGGGGATGGAACGGATTGAATGACGGTTTTTTCTGCCTCACAAGTACGGATGGAAAGCAAAGCATTGAATATGAGATAGAGCAGGATGCCGTTATCGGTATGCGGAAAGCGCAGGAAGGTTCCGCGCCGGGGTATGAGTTTTACTTTTACGAATCAGACGTTTTCCCTGTTACGGGGCTGAGTACCAACGTCGATGCCATTACGCGCGATGCCCCTTTCCGGATCGCCTTTTCGTATGTCTGTGATTACGGGCTACGCGATTTTAGCGGGAAAATGGGCTTCTTCCTTGTCGACAGGGAGGGGCGCAGGAAAGAGGAGCTGGACGTATTTCCCGTTGACCTGGAAGCCCGCTATGCCGTATACGACGATACAGGCGAAACGTACCGTATCTCCGCCGAGGTAGAAGAGGGGGACCGGATCCGCATGTTTTATACGCCGGACGAAAAGGTGTGGAAGCCTGTCCGGGGCAAACCGGGCGCCATAACCGAACTGCCGGTGAAAGCGCAGGCATCGACGGCGTCAGCCCATGCCCTGCCCGTAGCGCAACCCATTGTCGTCCAGGCAACGGCATCTGCCATATATGTACGGACAACGGATCAGTCCGCCATACGCCGCCTTACGCTTTTCGACCTCGCCGGGCGTCCGGTAAAAGAGGCGCTCTTTCAGGCAGGATCGTCCGAAGCCTCGCTTCCGGTCGCGGAATGTCCGTCCGGCGCCTATATCCTCTCCGTAGAAACGACAAAAGGCGGAAAGCAATACAAAATCATACGATAGTTAATTCGCCGAATTGACGTATATTTGTAGCGGAATTAGAAATAATGAGTAGATAAACAAAACAAAAACAAAAGAATATGCACAACTGGTTTGAATGTAAAGTCTCTTACGAAAAGATGCTTGAAAATGGAATGCAGAAAAAGGTGACAGAGCCTTATCTGGTAGATGCACTGTCGTTTACGGAAGCGGAAGCCCGCATTATTGAAGAAATACGCCCCTATATTACCGGCGAATTTACCATAGCCGATATCAAACGCGCACGCCTTTCCGAAATATTTTTTAACGAAAATGGAGACCGTTTCTACCGCATAAAGGTACTCTTCATTTCGCTGGACGAGAAAAGTGGGGCGGAAAAGAAAACGGCAGCCCAGATGCTGGCGCAGGCCTCTACGCTGAAAGGCGCTATCGACGTGCTGGAAGAGGGCATGAAAGGGACAATGGCCGACTATGCGATCGCCTCGGTCGTCGAAACGGCCTTGATGGACGTCTTCCCCTATACGGCCGACTCGGGAAAAAACAAATCGGAAGAAGAGCTGCTTGCCGAACGGAGACAATGAGTATAGGAGCGAAAATACGGCAGCTCAAAAGCCTGTTACCCGAAGAGGTAAGGCTGGTGGCCGTCTCTAAACTCCACCCGCCGGAAGCGGTCATGGAGGCATACGAAGCCGGCCAGCGGATTTTCGGCGAAAGCCGGGCGCAGGAACTGGCCGCAAAACATAACCTGTTGCCCAAAGATATCGAGTGGCACTTTATCGGCCCCCTGCAAAGGAATAAAATAAAGGATATCGCCCCGTTTGTGCATACCATCCACAGCATAGATTCTCCCGCTTTGCTGCAGGAAGTGAACAGGCAAGCGGCTAAACATGACAGGGTTATACGTGTTTTGCTTGAGATCCATATCGCGATGGAAGAAAACAAACACGGTTTCACGCCCCAGTCGTGCCGGGCGTTTCTCTCCGGCGAAGAGGCGGCCGACTACCGGAATACCCGGATCTGCGGATTGATGGGAATGGCCACTTTCACAGACGATAAAGAGCAGATCCGTAAGGAGTTTCACCAGTTGCATGATTTCTTTGAAGAATTGAAAAGCGCCCGTTTCAAGGGGGACGAAGACTTCAGGGAATTGTCGATGGGCATGACGAACGACTACCCCATAGCCATCGACGAGGGAAGCACACTGGTTCGGTTGGGTAGTTATATTTTCAACCATTATAAATGTAATCAGACATGATTGATATCAGAACTCAATATGCGGGGCTAACGCTTCGCAATCCGATCATAGTCGGCAGTTCGGGGTTGACCAATAACCCGGAGCGGAATAAGGAATATGAAAAAGCCGGCGCCGGCGCTATCGTCCTGAAATCCCTTTTTGAGGAGCAAATAGAGATACAGAGCGACTCCCTGATGCAGGAATCCGATTATCCCGAAGCCGTCGACTATATCCATGGATATGCAAAAGCAAATCAGGTAAACAGCTACCTGGAACTGATCAAGAATACGAAAGCCGTATGCAATATCCCCATCATCGCCAGTATCAACTGCTACAGGACGGATGCCTGGGTCGACTTTGCCCGTCAGATCGAACTGGCCGGTGCGGATGCCCTGGAGCTGAATGTCTTTTTCCTCAATACCGACTTATCGCACGAATATGATCCGACGTTTGCCCTGTATGTCAATATCATCCGTAAAGTAAAGGAAACCATATCCATTCCGGTCATCATGAAGATAGGGAAAGCGTGCAGTAATGTCCCGGCGCTGGTGCACACGTTGAAGATAAACGGAGCGGACGGCGTCGTCCTTTTCAACCGTTTCTACCAGCCGGATATCGACATAAATACCATGCAAATCGTCTCCGGCAACGTATTCAGCAGCCACTCCGACCTGAGCGACACCCTCCGCTGGACAGCCATCGTTTCGGGAAAGATACCGGATATCAGCATCGCCTCCTCCACAGGGGTGCATGACTGGGAAGATGTGGTAAAGTGCCTGTTGGCCGGCGCCTCCGCCGTACAGATGTGCAGCTCCATCTATACCCACGGGGCTGAAATCATCTCCCAGGTACTGACCTGTATAGAAGAGTGGATGCACCAGACATGCTACGAATCGCTATCGCAATTCCACGGAAAGCTGAACTATGCCCGGATTAAAAACCCCAGCATATACGAGCGCTCACAATTTATGAAGTATTTTTCCAACAGGGATTGAACGGCTTTTTGCGTTCGGGAGCGGCGGCTTTAAAACTGGAAATAGATAAACGGTTGTACGCCGGCACTCTTGACCTGAACCACGATAAAGATGATGATCACCAGCATGATAGCCTGTACAAGGAGCGGAGAACGGGTGACGATGCGTCGCACATACAGCTCGGAACGCTTCGGCATCAGGTGAAAAGCATACCCTAAAACCATCAGGAAACACACCCCCTTATACCCGGCAACAAACGGCAGGAACACCTCCGGATGAAAGTCGGTAGCGATCTGGCTTATCATCTCGCCTGCACCCTGCATCGTACCCGCACGAAAAAATATCCAGCCGAAACAGACTGTGTGAAACGTAACGAACATCCCCAATACGCGGCGGAAAGGCGTCATCTCTCCCCCCTGCCGTTTGAAGCCGCCGAAGCGCCCCATGACGAATTTATGAACGCCCAATGCCACGCCATGCCACGCTCCCCAGAAAAGAAAACGGAGGGATGCGCCATGCCACAAGCCGCCCAGCAGCATAGTAATAAAGAGGTTGGCATACGTCCGCATCTTCCCTTTCCGGTTGCCGCCCAGCGAGATATAGAGGTAATCCTTTAACCACGAAGAGAGTGAGATATGCCAACGCCTCCAAAATTCGGTAATCGTCGCCGACTGGTACGGGGAGTCGAAATTCATACTGAAACGGAAACCCAGCAGCAGCGCGATCCCGATCGCCATATCCGAATAGCCCGAGAAGTCGCAATATATCTGGAGGGCATACCCGTACACTCCCAGCAAATTCTCCACCCCGGTATAAAGCAACGGCGCATCAAAAACACGATCGACAAAGTTCAGGCTGATGTAGTCGGAGATCACCGCCTTTTTAAATAACCCGCAAAGTATCAGGTAAAAGCCCTCACCGAATTGCTCGCGCGAAACGGCTGGCTCCTGATGTATCTGCGGCAGGAAATCACGCGCCCGGACAATAGGGCCGGCCACCAGCTGGGGGAAGAAAGAGACATAAAACAGGTAATCCGTCCAGCGGTTGACCGGCGCGATCTGCCGGCGGTAAATATCAATCACATAGCTGAGCGATTGAAAGGTAAAGAACGAGATACCTACGGGGAGAAAAATATCTGCCGGCGTATACGTCAGGCTTTGCAATGCCGCATTTCCCGTCAAATGCCCGATCTCATGCCCCAGCTGGGCGAACAGGTTCAAGAGGAAGTTCGTATATTTGAAATAACACAGCATCCCCAGGTTGACACACAAGCTGGCTATTACCAACCACTTGCGTGCAACGACGGAAGCCGTGCGCGAAAGCCCCTTGCCGATGAGGAAGTCCGTCGTTGCCGTGAAAAGGAGAAGCACAAACCATATCCCGCTACTTTTATAATAAAAATACAAAGAAAATAGGATAACATAAACCATTCGCGCCAGGGTATTTTTCCTGAGCGAGAGGTAAATCATCAGGAAACCGATAAAAAGGAAAAGGAACAACCCGCTGCTAAACAGCAGGGGCGCGTCCGCTTGATAGGCGAAAAGCTCCGGCAGCTTTTCCAGCGATAGCTCCTTATTTAACAGCCCGTTCGCCATCCCTTTCCTCCTTTAAACGCATCAATGCCTTGAACAGCAAAGCGCCCTGCTCGCTGTATCCCTCTTTCGTAAAGTGTATCCGGTCCCTGCCCATCCATTTCCCGTTAAACCACTTGATACACGAATTTTTCCCTCCCGTAGCCGAGAACAGATCCCAGCAGGCAAGCCCCTCTTTCCGGGCAATAGCGGCCATGGCCTTTGCCACACGTTCGGTATTCTCATTACGCACGTATACCCGCCTCTTATCCACCCATACCCGCTTGTAACACTCCGGCGGAGTCGTCAGCAGGATAGCCGCGCGGGGCATATATTTCCTCACAAGCGCGACAAAAGCCTCGATCTGACCCGTAAACTCCTCCATCCTGAAACGCCTGCCGAAACTCTCGTTCGTACCCAGCGAAACGATCAACAGGGAGGGGTCGAGCAGCGCCAACTGGCGGACATACCCCTCATCCGTATAATGCACAAACATCGCGCCGTTTAGCCCGACAGCATGGTACAGGATACCCGGCCGGCCATTTGTCAGCAGAAACCCATAATAGACGTTGTCGAACGATGAAGCCGGGTAAAGCGAATCCGTTCCCTGCCGGCGGCGCGTACTTTGCAACTGCAAACTATCCGTCAGGCACGAAATCCTGAACGTATCCGCCACTACGCCAGGCAGGCGCGGAGAAACCACCCCTCTGGAAACGGCAACAGAATCTTTCCACATACCGGAAACAAGCATCGGCATAGCCTTTTCCCCCCTGTACAGGATCGCGCGGTTGAAGCCATAACCTGCGCCGTTGACAGGAGCAATGGAGAGGTCAAAATTGACAAAAGGGGAGGCCGTTTGCAGTCCGATACCCCCCAAACCGACAGGCGATTTCTTGTTGCATTGAATACAACTTCCTGTTGTCCATTCTTTTACAAGGGAAGAGATGAAGTAGTCGTCCGGCTCGTTTGTTTTCGTCAGTTTGAAAGGGGCGACCCATCCGCGTCCGGCATTTCCGTAGTGTGCATGCATGAGGCGCATGGCGCGTCCGGTATAGAACCCCGCCTGGACATGCGAATCGCCAAGGTGGACAACGGATATCACCGTGTCCTTCCCTTCGCTCAACAGATTCAATTCGTCAAAAAAAGCGTCCAACGCATGCGCTTCATCATCCACCATACAGAGCGAATCAACGACAAACCGGAGATTGGAACGCACCGTATCAACATACGAAAGAACAGGAAAGCCGCCCTTTGCAAATCCCCCCGTAGCAACGATCAGGGTCACTGCGCCCACCGCAACAAGCGCACGCCAAAGGTTAACGTATCCTCTTTTCCGCCTCATCATAAAATGTTTTTTCTGCCATCAATGCGTCCGTCAGACGTTTGGCAATTTCACGCCCGCCCCTGAATGTCAAATGGGTATAATCCTTACTTGCCCAATCGTTCTCCACATAACGAACCATACTGTTCTCGCCCCCCATCGCTCCGAAGACATTCCAGAACGGGATATTGGCCTGTCGGGCGATTCCGCGCTGTGCATGCAACAGCGCCAACACCGCCGGCATGGTACTTATCTCCCCATCGTGCTGGTAGGCGCGGTCGGAAACGCTCAACAACAACAGGTCGCTATCCGGAAAACAGCGTTGGATATGCCCTACGACATCAACCATCCGCTGGCGATACCATCCGTACTGAAGCATCTCCTCATTCACTACGTTCAGCCCGTATTGGAGGATAATCAGGTCATACGGGCGTATTTTATTGAACGATTCACAGTCGGCAGGATCCAGGTATTCCAGCAACAGCCCGGTGTTGCCCCGCAGCGAATAATTATCCACCACCACCCCTTTGTTATCTTCCAGAACAAGCCCTAACGCCCTGAACCCCTTAGCCCCGCTAAACGTAAAACAGCCCTCGCTAATGGTATCGTTCAATACAAACTGGCTGACTATCAACGTGGCAGGAAATACCGCCGTCAGCGTATCCGCCTCATGATGATAGACCAATTGCATCTCCACCGGCCCGCTTTTCGTATAGAGAAACTTGAGAGAAGAGGGCTCCTTTAGCCTGGCATAACGACCGGCCGTTTTAAACGAGAGTGTGGCAATATCCTGGTGAGCTTCGAACAGCATACCGGGCAACGCATAGGTATATTGCCTGTCTTTCTGCATCGAATACGCCGTCCATCCCTCCTCCTCCTGGTCGATGGTCGGACGGAATTGCGCCGCGTCCGATGTGACCGGTACAAACCCTACCCCATGACCGCCGAATTGTTTCTGCAACGCATCACGAAAGTCAGCCACCACAATATCGCCCTCAATAAACGAATCGCCCATAAAAGCAATCCTGACCGGACGCTCCAT
>JAISRY010000038.1 GCA_031273385.1 Tannerellaceae bacterium
ATGAGGGGATGTTCCAAACTGGACGCCATGTCGACCGAGCGAAGCGAGTGGCGACACCTCCGGTCGCACGGGCGGACGGGTCGATCGGCGGTGTCTCCCCTCGCTTCGCTCGGTCGACATGACGTTCAGTTTGCGCTCGGTCGACATGATGTTCAGTTTGCGCTCGGTAGACATGACGTTCTTGCTTGCGTTCGCATCGGTCGACATGACGTTCTCCCGCTCTTGTTTAATTCTGTAAATTCTATAATTCTGTAAATTCTGATTCAGACAGTCTATAATTCTGTAAATTCTGATTCAGACAGTCTATAATTCTGATTCTGACATGCTATAAAAAGTGCAGAAAAGCGTTGGATACGCCAAATTTTATATATATTTACGCTGTGTTCGACAGAGTTCGTGCAGAACTCTGGCAATTTGCACAAGGACGCTAATTGTAAAACCATGAAAGATAGGGATATACATGTGAAGAGGAAAGGGCTGCCACAAGGAAAAACAGGGGGGTTATTTCGTAGAACCCTTTTAAATAGGGAGGTTGAGTTGCCAGAGTTCTGCACGAACTCTGGCGAAATGAATCTAAAAAAAATCATTTTATATTTATATATTGTATAGTATCAGTAAAATAATATGGAGGCCACGGCTGATTTGAGAACGTTCAATTTGTTGTTTACGGAATATCAGGGAAGATTTATCCGTTTTGCCAATACGTATGTACGGGATTTGGCCGTTGCGGAAGATGTTGTCCTTGAGGCGATGATCTATTATTGGGAAAGGCGGCATACGTTGGCGCCCGACTCGAATGTTCCGGCCTATGTCCTGACCGTTATCAAGCATAAATGCCTCAATCACCTCGAACATGTACGTGTACGCGAAGCGACGGCGGAAATGATGAGGGACCATGTGCAGTGGGAATTAAGCACACGCATATCCACCCTCGAAGCCTGCGAACCCGACGAACTCTTTACCACCGACATGCAGGAAATCGTCGATAAAACGCTCAACGCCCTGCCGAAGCAAACCCGCCGCATATTCGTTATGAGCCGTTACCGGAACATGTCGTACAAAGAGATCGCCATCCAGTGCAGCATGACGGTCAAAGGCGTCGAGTTCCATATCTCGAAAGCCCTCTCCGCCCTGCGCCGCAGTTTAAAAGATTACCTGCCTTTACTAGGGGGAATGGTTCTTGAACTGCTATTCTAATAGCAGGGGATATGATCCTGCGGGATAAAAGCATGGAAAAAGAGACGCTATACAGGTTTTTTGAGGGCTCGGCCTCTTTGGAAGAGGAACGGCGGATTCGCCGGTGGATGGAAGATTCCGCGGAAAACAGGCAACTGTTCCTCCGCGAACGGAAGCTGTTTGATGCGGCCACTTTGCTCGGCTCTTCTGCCGGCGGGGAGGCAAAGGGCGCCGTGCCGTCGAGGAATCGCCGCCGGGCTTTCGTCGGCCAACTGCAAAAGGTGGCCGCTATCGCCCTTCTGGCCTTGCTCGTTTCCTACCTCTACGACTACCACCGGCGCGTCGCCGGCAATGCGCTCGCCATGCAGTCCATCTCCGTACCGGCCGGACAGCGGGTGCAGCTTCTGCTGCCCGACGGGACGAAAGTATGGCTCAACGCCCGTACCACGCTCCGCTATCCCGTTGCCTTCAATGGCAGGGAACGGACGATGGAGCTTGACGGCGAAGCCTATTTTGAGGTAGCCCGCCATCCCAAAAGCCCTTTTATCGTGCATACCGCCAAAGGGTCGGTCGAAGCGTTGGGCACCAGTTTCAACGTCGAAGCCTATGCCACGGGCAACCAGTTTGAAACCACCTTGATGAAAGGCAGCGTAAAGGTCAGGCTCAAGGAGGAGCCTCCAACCGCCGGCCTTATCCTTACGCCCGACCGGAAAGCCGTCTGGGCGGACGGGAAGCTGAGCGTCGAGGAGGTAAGCGATTACACCATCTACCGCTGGATCGACGGGTTGATCTGTTTCAAGGACGAATCGATCCCGGCTATTATGAAAGATTTCGAGAAGTACTACGGCGTACGTATCCACGTCAGGAACAAGGAGGTGTATACGTATTACTATACCGGTAAATTCCGGCATACCGACGGCATCGACTATGCCCTCAGGGTGTTGCAGAAGGATGTTCGTTTCAAGTATACCAGGGATGATGAAAATCAAATTATCTACATTGAATAGTGTTCACACTACTAAAGTAACCCTCATTTGTTTACCTTATAAAATGTACTGCCTATGACAAAAAAAGAAGAATAAGCTAACGATCCATGAAAAATGCCGGCAAGTGCGCGACCACCACCGGCATCATCAACACAATTTTCTAAAACAAACTGTATTAATCTAAAAACATTACAAAGGTATGGAAAATAAATCTTTGTCGAGGGAATATCATCAAAAAAATCCCCGGCTTAAACAACTCTTTAGAATTATGCGACTAACCACGTTTCTATTAACCATCTTTGCGCTTTGTTCGTACGCCGCAGACACACATTCGCAGAATGCCCGCGTGACGATCAATAAGAAAGTCGTTCAGTTGGACGAGGTATTGAACGAAATAGAAAGTCAGACCGACTACCTGTTTATCTACAACAACAACGTAGGCGTAAACCGTAGGGTATCGGTCAAGGTGAAAAACAAACCGGTCAGCTACGTATTGACCAATTTGCTACGGAATACGGATATCGACTATTCGATGGAGGGAACCCATATTGTCCTCTCGAAACGGGCGGTGATCGAACCGGGCGTAGGGCAGTATGCACGAAAGATCGCGCTAACAGGCCATGTCGTCGACAGCCAGGGCGAACCCGTCATTGGCGCTAACGTATTGGAAAAAGGCGTTTCCAACGGCACGATCACCGGTATGGACGGGGAGTTCTCGCTCACCGTCGGCGAAGAGGCCGTCCTGCAGGTCTCCTACATCGGCTACATCACGCAGGAGATCAAGATAGGCGCCCAGACGACCCTGCAAATCACCCTGATAGAAGACAACCTGGCGCTGGATGAGGTGGTCGTCATCGGGTATGGTACGAGTAAGAAGTCGGATTTGGTGGGCGCCGTATCGACGCTGTCGAGCAAAAAGTTCGACGCCGAACCGGTGCTTCGCCTTGATGCCGCCTTGCAGGGACGTGTGGCGGGCGTACAGGTAACGAACCTCAGCGGCGCGATCGGCAGTGGCGCCAAGATCCGTATACGTGGGACGACGTCGTTGAACAAGAGCAGCGACCCACTCTATGTCGTCGACGGGATCATCGGGGCGGACGCCTATAATATGTCTGACGTCGAGTCGGTCGAGATACTGAAAGACGCTTCGTCAACGGCCATTTACGGTTCGCGCGGAGCCAACGGCGTCGTCCTGATCACCACAAAGAAGGGGCGCACCGGCAAACCGCAGGTGACGTTTGAAACCAATCAGGGCGTCTCGACCCTCGCCAAACGGTACGACGTGCTGGATCCTTACGAATATGCGCTGGCATTGAACGACATCAAAGGCACAGGGACGATCTCCGATGCCGACCTGCAGCAGTACAAAGACGGTACGCTCGGCATTGACTGGCAGGATTTGGTGACGCAGACGGGGCATACGCAGGACTACTTCCTCACCGTCACCGGCGGAACGAATGCCATCAACTACCTCGTCTCCAGCGAAGTCCTTGACCAGACCGGCATCACGGTCTTCTCCAAATACAAGAGATACCAGATTCGCGCCAACCTCAATTCCGAAGTCACCAAATGGTTCAGCCTGAGTACGGATTTACGCTTGTCGAGGATAAATTCAGCCAGGACAGGCGCCAATTTCGCACTGACTACGATCTATTCGCCCACCATGTTGCTCAAGAATCCGAATACGGGGAGATACAACCTCGACCCCTACAACAGCATCGACGGTAACCCGTATGCCGAATTGGCGGATGGCGACAGCGACAATTTCAACAACAGGGTGTATGGCAATGCCGTCGCGTTGTTTACCATCCTTGACGGGCTGACGCTGTCGATTCAGGGTGGTTTCAACTACGGGAACGATCTCGGTTACGGTTTCAACTCGACCCAACGTTCGCCCAGCGCAATCAATGGGATGAGTAATTCGACGAGCAACTCCCTGTCGTGGCAGAATACGAATAACCTGACGTATACCAAGAGGTTCGGCGACCACTCCCTCACGGCCACAGCCGTATGGGAATTGACGTCGGGATATTCAAGTTCGATGGGTATTTCCGGCTCCGGCCTGTTGACCGAAACGGTCACCTACTGGAACGTGGGGCTGGCTTCCACGCGAGACAATTCAAACGGC
Organism: Tannerellaceae bacterium; assembly: GCA_031273385.1. GTDB lineage: Bacteria > Bacteroidota > Bacteroidia > Bacteroidales > Tannerellaceae > DFXE01. The sequence goes on from JAISRY010000038.1 coordinate 4,291, forward strand.
TATTCCGAAAGTTCGATGGCTTCCGGCCTTGCCCGCGTGCAGTACAACTATCAAGGGAAATACCTGGCGTCGGCCTCCATACGTGCGGACGGCTCCTCACACTTCCAGGGCGATAATAAATGGGGCTACTTCCCTACGGTAGGCGTAGGATGGAATATCAGCGAAGAAGATTTCATGAAAGACCAGCATACGTTCCAAAGGCTGAAACTGCGCGCCAACGCCGGCGTGATCGGTAACCAGGGGATCGGCTCGTATGAAACGCTGGGTATGATGTCGGGTAGTAATTATGCATGGGGTACGTCAACCTGGTACACCGGCTATTGGGCGGCTTCGGTGCCCACGCCCAATGTGAAATGGGAAAAGACCAACCAATACGACATCGGCGTTGAATTTGGCGTCCTCAACAACCGCTTGAACGTCACCTTGGACTGGTTCCTCAAAGACACGAAAGACCTGCTGAACAGGAAAACCATCCCCGACTACAACGGCGGCGGTTCGTTCTGGGTGAATCAGGGACGGGTAAAGAACCACGGTATCGACCTCTTGATCGACGCGATTCCCATCCAGACAAACGACTTCGTTTGGGAAACGACGCTGACCGGAGGATATGTAAAGAATAAAGTGGTCGACATGGCCGGTGAAGAAGAGATACTGGGGGCGCAAGTCAGCGGTGTAGCCACACCGTCCACGATCCTGAAGCTGGGCTATCCGGTCGGCTCGTTCTACGTCTTCGACTGGGCAGGAATAAACAAGGATACGGGAAAGAATATGTTCCGCAAGGCGGACGGGACGTTGACCGACGATCCCGCCAGCACCGACCGTATCGTGACCGGACAGACCGACCCTTCCTGGACGCTGGGATGGAACAATACGCTATCGTGGAAAAACTTCGAGTTCAACGCCTTCTTCAGCGCCGCCCTCGGAAACAAGCGGTTGGATCTCACCCGCTACCAGATGACGGCGATCGTAGGCCCTTCGATGTTTATCAACCTGCGCGACGCCTATTACAAAAACTGGGATGTGGTCTCCAACAAGGCCGACGCCGAATACCAGAGCATGAAAAGCCCCGGCCAATCCTACGGCAACAGTACGCAGTACCTCGAAGATGCATCGTACCTGAAACTCAAGAACGTCAGCATCGCCTATAATTTCCCGAAGAGAATGACGCAGTTCGCAAACGTCAGGCTGTCGCTGAGCGCACAGAATATATTCACCCTCACCAAGTACAAAGGCTACGACCCCGAAATATACAACACGACGGGGAGTGGAACCGGTATCGACTGGGGCGCATATCCTGTCCCCAGGAGCTTTACGCTTGGATTGAGAATCAGTTTCTAATTGTTGAATACCTAAAAAGTTAAATAGAATATGAAAACACTATATAAGTCCATTTTAATGGCATTGTTGGTTTTATTCACTTCTTCTTGCAGTGATTTTCTCGAAGAAGACCCCAAAGGGCAGTTGGCGCAAACCAACTTCTTCGGAAGCGAAAGTGACCTGGACCTTGTCCTGAACGCCCTGTACCGGCAGGTTTCGGAACGTCAGGCAAGGAACGAAGGACAGGTACACATGTGGGCGGGCGACGACCTGACGACCCATCAGGCCAGTAATAAGGAGGATTTCCGGGAATTTGACCGTTGCACGGTCACTGAAAACAGCAATCGCCTCAGAAACACCTGGAGGCTTGCCTATAACGTCATCAAGGCCGCCAATTACATCATCAATCATGCCGGCCAACTCTACGGAGACGACGCCCGTATCAACGATAAGGTGAAAACGACCATCGCACAGGCGGCCTATTGGCGGGGGTTCTGTTATTTCCAACTCTCCCGTTGCTGGGAAAAGGTGCCGATCATCCTCGAAGATGAGATGAGTTACGACGTGCCGGTCTCTTCGCCGGAAGAGATCATGGAGCAGGTGATTGCAGACCTGAAAATAGCCGAAGCCGATCTGCCCATTATGTGGACGGCAGCGCCGTATGTCCAGGGCGGGATGAACTTCGCCGTCAGCCAGGGCGCCGCCAAAGCGACGCTGGCTTACATCTATCTCTCCTACGCCGGCTGGCCGTACCGCAAGACCGAATATTACGCACAGGCGGCTGCCAAGGCGAAAGAGGTGATCGACGGCTCCGACAATGGAACCTATTACTACACCCTGCTCGACGAATACTGGAAAGTCTATTCGTGGGAATACAACTACAAGAACCCCGAGGTATTGCTGGCAAGCTATTACAACCTTAGCATACAGTCAGCCATGTCCTCCTTCTGCGACGTTCCCGAGGATATAGACGGAGCAGGATGGAACGATTCCAGCGGGGAAATCAAGTACTGGAAAAACTTCCCCGAAGGCCCCCGGAAAGAAGCCACTTACGCCCCCAAAACACTGCTAAAAGGGGTGTTGCAGGATTGGTGGTATGATCCCAACTATGGCACGCCCGATGCCCGCCCCGTTTGTAGTCCCTGGTATCTGGCCGCTTGCGAAGGTGATCGCGGCACAGAATTTGACTACAGAAAAGGCAACAACCAAGGCGGTTATACCGGCGAGAAATCGCACAAAACCATCCGCCTGTCGGAAGTCTACTGCTGGTATGCCGAAGCTGTCGGACGTTCGGGTGGAAACGATCCCTTTGCCTACGAAGTGCTGAACCGCGTAAGGAGAAGGGCAGGGCTCGATCCTATACCGTCCGGCAGCCTCTCTCCTGAACAACTGGCCGAAGCGGCATACGACGAACACGGATGGGAAATCGCCGGATACATGTGGGGTAGCCTCGCACCGCGCCATCACGACATGTTCCGTATGTTCCGCGTCAAAGATCATTTCGAGTACCGCAAACAGAATCCGCTAATCGAAGTAGCTCCAGGCGTCTTCCGCAAAGAACTGGTAGAAATACCGGCCAGCGTAGTATGGGACGACAGCAAAATGTACGCCCCATACCCCGCCAACGATGCCATGCTGAACCCGAACCTGGTAAGGTAAGAACCAGTGAATAGTGAATAGTGAACAGTGAATAGTGAACAGTGAATAGTGAACAGTGAATAGTGAACAGTGAACAGTGAACAGTGAACAGCAAACATGTGGTACCCGTCATTGCGAACAAAGTGAAGCAATCCAGAGGTGGGACACACAGACGCACTTCTGGATTGCTTCACTGCGTTCGCAATGACGGGGTACTATTTAATTATAATCGGCTGAAAATCACGCAATCGCCGTCATTTTCCTTTTTGATAAACCTGGTTTATTGGGTACTCGCAATGACGGATACCACTTAATCACTGTTCACTATAAACTGTTCACTATTCACTATTCACTATTCACTATAAACTGTTCACTATAAACTGTTTACTATTAACTACATAAAGAGAATATCATGAAGAAAGAATTAGTTGTATTACTGGGTGTTTGTCTTTTTTCGGGACAGGCCGGAGGACAAACAGTGAAGATAGAGCAACGCCCTTTGGTGTTGCCTACCTACGAAATCGGCGCACCTGACGCCAACGCCATCTTTTATACCGGCAGGGTATACCAGGGAGCGCAGGGGCATATCTATCCCTATCCGCTTTACGACAACCTGACCGATACGAAAACAGATAAGGCCTATAACGCCTTGTATGTGGAGAATGAGTATGTGAATGTCTGCGTACTGCCCGAAATAGGCGGACGCATCCTCTCGGCGACCGACAAAACCAACGGATACGAGATATTCTACCGCCAGACGGGTATCAAACCGGCGCTGATCGGTATGCTCGGCGCATGGCTGTCGGGCGGCGTGGAATGGAATTTCCCCCATCACCACCGTCCATCGAGCTATATGCCGATCGACTGGAAAACGGAAGAGAATGCCGACGGCAGCAAAACGATATGGATAGGGGAGACGGAGCTTCGACACCGCATCAAATGGTCTATCGGCGTGACGGTCTATCCCGGACGCTCATGGGTGGAAGCCCGTGTGAAGATTATGAACCGCACGCCTTTCATCCAATCCATGCTCTATTGGGCGAACGTCTCGGTACATGCCAACGAAGACTATGAAGTGATCTTCCCGCCATCTACGCAGTTTGGCACCGAACACTCGAAGGTGGCCTTTACCCGTTGGCCGTACGGCGAAACGGCATACGGCAACGGAGACACGGTCTCCATCGCCTGGTGGAAGAATTTCACCTCCATCGCGCGCTCCACCTTTGCGTG
>JAISRY010000066.1 GCA_031273385.1 Tannerellaceae bacterium
ACCTCCTTAACCCCCGTTTTTCCGCCATATTTGGAAGCGGCTCGTCCCGCGGGGCGATACAGCCGATTCTCAGAGAGTTTAGGAGTGGTAAAACTATCATTTTGTCATTTCGCCATTTCGCAAAAAAAACCGACGTCAAAATGACAAAATGATAATTCCCGTTGCGCCACGATCCATCCTGATGCGTACCTCAAAATAATCCCCGTGGTAACTCTCGTTTCGACAAGCTCAACGACCCTTACTACTAAAATAATACATTTTAATGCGTTGACCTTGAAAAAGCGGCGTCATAAAAAGGGGGTTATCAAATATTTCGTATATTTGCGCCGAGTCTTACGAAGATCTAAAAACATGAACTTACGGCGTACTATTCAAGACAAAGTGGCAAGAAATAAGAAGATTATAGAGAATTTCTCCTATCTCTCCATGCTCCAGATATTCAATATGTTGCTGCCTTTCATTACCTATCCCTACCTGATTCGCGTATTGGGGACGGAGCTTTACGGAAGCATTGTCTTTGTACAGGCCGTCATCGCCTATTTTTCTATTATTATTAATTATGGATTTGAGGCTTCCGCCACCAAAGATATCTCCGTCCACCGCGACAATAAAGCGAAAATAGCCGAAATCGTCTCCTCCGCGTACATTATAAAAGGGGCGCTCTGGCTGGCGCTGTTGCTGATCCTGCTGGCCTCGGTCAACGTATTCCCCGGTTTCCGCGCCTATAAACTCCTGTACCTGTTTACTTTCCTCGCGACGTTCTACGAACTCCTTTTCCCCGTATGGTATTTCCAGGGGTTGGAGAAAATGAGATATATTACGTTGATTAACCTCCTTGTCAAAAGCATTTCCCTGGTTGCCATATTTATTTTTATCCGGCAAAAGGAGGACTATCTTTTTGTGCCGCTGCTGAATGGCGCCGGGGCGTTTCTGGGGGGCGTTATCGCATGGTATTTTGTTTTTATAAAAGACAAAATTGCCTTTTTATGGCCATCTTTTTCCACCATAAAATGGTACCTGAAAGATAACCTGCCCATCTTCTTTTCCAATATCATCGTCGCCGTAAAAGACAAGTTTAATGTCATCCTGATCGGCTCTTTTGCCGGTATGCAGGAGGTGGCCATCTACGACCTGGGCGTCAAGGTGATGAATGTCTTTATACAACCGAATATGATTGCAAACAGTGCGATATTCCCGAGAATGGCAAGGGAAAAGAACATCCCTTTCATCCGGAAATTCATCACAGTTTCTTTTCTCCTCACCCTGTCGGCGGTGATCCTCTCGCAGCCGTTCCTGCCATACGTGTTGGATTTCCTTTCCAACAACCTGGAGGGGACGACCCGCGTAACGCGGATATTACTCCTTTCTCCTGTCATCGTATCTGTCAGCGTCGCACTGGCGAGAAATGTCTTGCTGACATTTAACCAATACCGGTATTTTTTTCTGAGTAATGTCTATACCACTGTTTTTTACCTGGTACTGCTCGTTTTCATGTATTGTTTTTCATTGTTAAACAACATCCTGTGGTTTGCCGCCATTACCGTGGCGACATACTTGTTTGAATTAATCTATAAATATTATATTTGTAAAAAGATGAAATTAATTTCTATTCCATTCAAGCGGCTGTACAATATTGTACTGTACCGGCTGTTGCCGGAAAAGACTTTTTTGCGGATCAAATTCCGGGAAAAAACAGGTTACAGGCTGAATCTCAAGAATCCTGCGACGTTCAACGAGAAGATGCAATGGTTGAAACTGCATGACCGGACGGTGTTGCATACGCTATGCGCCGATAAGCATGCCGTTCGCGGCTATGTGACGGCGATGATCGGCGGGGAATACCTCATCCCGCTGGTTTATTCTACCGAAAAGGCGGAGGAGCTGACGCCGGAGGCCTTGCCGGATTATCCGGTCATTATCAAGACAAACCATAGCAGCGGGGAGGTCTTTATCGTCAGGGATAAGGAAACGGCGGATTTCCCGGGGATAAGAAAGGCGTTAAAACGGCAGCTCAAAAGCAATTTATACCCCTACGGCAAGGAATGGCAATATAAAGATATCCCGCCAAGGATTATCGTCGAACAGTTAATGACCGACGAACAGGGCGACATTCCCATGGATTATAAGCTGCACTGTTTCAACGGGAAAGTCAGGATGATCCATCTTGACGTCGACAGGTTTACCCGCCACACACGGATTATTTATGATGAGCAATGGAATGTGTTGCCCTTTTCCTGGGGGTATGAGAGCAGCGAAAAGGTGATTGCAAAGCCTTTGTTGTTAAGCCGGATGATTGACATTGCCGAGAGGCTGGCTTTCCCGTTTATCTATGTCCGGGTGGACTTATACCTGGCCAAAGGCCAGCTGTATTTTGGGGAATTGACGTTCCATCATGGCAGCGGGTTTGAGAAATTTGAGCCCCAGGTATTCGATAAAATTACGGGAGATCTGTTAACTTTGCCGCCCGGAACCTGATAACGGTGTCAGGTATAATGTTGATGAGTATGGCAAGGCGTAAGAAAAAGAGTGCGGAAAAGTATCCGAGAAAGGAAGAGAAAAAGATTATACACGACGAGGAATTAGGCGATATTGAGATCCGGCTTGGCGAGAGAACCAGGTATAATTCGTTAAGGCTAAGTTACGACGGCGAGATTATTGCGAGGATGCCGGCAAACGGGAGCGAACAGGCGTTGCTTGACTTTATTGAGAAGCACCGGGAGAGATTCGTTGCCGCATTGAAAGAACATCAGACGAAACGCCCCTTGATAAGTGACCGGGAACCTATAAAGGCCAATGGTTTTACGATTCAGATATGCTGTGCCGGACATGGCCATATCAAGACATACGCGGTGGATGACACCTACTATATCGTTTGTCCGCTGAATAGGGATTTTGAAGATAAACGGGAACAAAGGTTCATTAAAGAATATCATATTGAACCAATCCTCTGTCACGAAGCATTCCGCTACCTGCCCAAGCGGGTGGAGACATTGGCGGCGAAGTACCGTTTCACCTATTCGTATATAGATACCTCCAGCAGCAAAAGCCGCTGGGGGAGTTGCAACAGCAAGCGGGAGATCAGGCTTTCCACCTCCCTGATGTTCCTGCCCGACCACTTGATTGATTACGTCATCCTGCACGAGCTTTGCCATACGGCCGTCATGAATCACGGCGAGGAATTTTGGAAACTGATGAACGTCGTGACGAAAGATAAAGCGTTAGCGTTGCGAAAAGAGTTGCGCGAGTATCGGATATTGTAAGAATAATGCATACATTTGCGCTTCAAAAAAGAGATGATATGGAAAGAAGATTCAAAAGGACGTTGATTACTACCGCGCTGCCGTATGCGAACGGGCCTGTACATATCGGCCATCTGGCCGGCGTGTACATTCCTGCCGATATTTATGCCCGCTATCTCCGGCTGAAAGGGGAAGAGGCGTTGATGATCGGCGGCTCGGACGAACATGGCGTGCCCATTACGCTGAGGGCGAAGAAAGAGAACGTGACCCCGCAAGACATTGTCGACCGGTTTCATTCCCTGATCAAAAAGTCGTTTGAAGACTTCGGTATTACGTTCGATATCTACTCCCGTACCACCTCTCCCACCCATTATCAGACCGCTTCGGAGTTTTTCAGGATCCTGTACGATAAAGGGGTGTTTATCGAGAAGACAAGCGAGCAGTATTACGACGAGAAAAGCCGCCAGTTCCTGGCCGACCGGTATATCATGGGCGTCTGTCCGCACTGCGGAAACGACCAGGCCTACGGCGACCAGTGCGAAACATGCGGCACCTCGCTCAGCCCGACCGACCTGATCAATCCGAAGTCGATGATCAGCGGTAGCGTCCCCATCATGAAAGAGACCAAACACTGGTACCTCCCGTTGGATAAATACGAGCCTTTCCTGCGCAAATGGATACTGGAAGAGCATACGGAATGGAAATCAAACGTATACGGGCAGTGTAAAAGCTGGCTGGATATGGGGTTACAGCCGCGCGCCGTCAGCCGCGACCTCGACTGGGGCATCCCCGTACCGGTCGAACATGCCGAGGGGAAAGTCCTGTATGTCTGGTTCGATGCGCCGATCGGGTATATATCCAACACCAAGGAGTTGCTGCCCGACAGCTGGGAGACCTGGTGGAAAGACCCGGAGACCCGGATGCTTCATTTTATCGGGAAAGACAATATCGTCTTCCACTGTATCGTCTTCCCGACGATGCTCGTCGCGGACGGGACGTATAACCTGCCGGAGAATGTGCCGGCCAATGAGTTCCTGAACCTGGAGGGCGACAAGATTTCCACCTCCCGCAACTGGGCGGTCTGGTTGCACGAATACCTCGAAGAGATGCCCGGCAAACAGGATGTGTTGCGTTACGTCCTGACCGCCAACGCTCCGGAGACGAAAGACAACGATTTCACCTGGAAAGACTTCCAGGCGAGGAACAACAACGAACTGGTCGCCATACTCGGCAATTTCGTCAATCGCGCCCTGGTGCTTACGGAGAAATATTTCGACGGGAAAGTCCCTGCCGCCGCCGGGCTGACCGATTATGACCAACAGACGTTGCAGGATTTTATCCATGTCAAAAGAGACCTCGAACGCCTGCTGGACACGTTCCATTTCAGGGATGCGCAAAAGGAGGCGATGAACCTGGCGCGGATCGGCAACAAATACCTGGCCGATACGGAGCCCTGGAAATTGGCAAAGACCGATATGCCCCGCGTCGCGACCATTATCCATATCGCCCTTCAGATTACGGCAAACCTGGCGATCGCCTTTGAGCCGTTCCTCCCCTTTAGTATGGAGAAGCTGAACGGGATGCTGAACGTCGAGCCGCTGGGGTGGGACCGCCTGGGCGCGACCGACCTCCTGGCAGCCGGGCATCAGTTGGGGGAAACGGAATTGCTGTTCGAAAAGATCGAAGATCCAATCATTGCAGCGCAGGTACAGAAATTGCTGGACACCAAAAAAGCCAATGAAGAGGCCAACGAAGAGGCCACTGGAAAGGCCGGGAACCGGACGAAACCCATCCGGGAAACGATCGCCTTTGACGACTTTTCCAGACTGGACATCCGCGTCGGCACGGTACTGGCGTGCGAAAAGGTGGCCGGGGCGGACAAACTCCTGCGCTTCCTGATCGACGACGGCTTGGAACAGCGCACCATCATATCGGGCATCGCGCCGTTTTACGACCCGGATACGCTCACCGGCAAACAGGTCTGTTTCGTCGCTAACCTGGCGCCCCGCAAGTTGAAAGGGGTCGTTTCGCAAGGGATGATCCTTTCGGCGGAAGACGCCGACGGCCAATTAACGGTCATCACGCCTGAAAAATTTATCCGGCCGGGCAGCGAAGTGAAGTAATTTGAAAATATTCTGTTACTTTTGTGGGCGAAAGGCCGCGTGGCTTTTGTTACAGTTCTAATATCAGGAGAGACTATGTATAGCAAACAAATGGCAATCACCTTTGACGACAGTATTCAGATGGTTGATCTACAAACGCAATATTACCGTCTGAAAGAAGAGATTAATGCGGCCATACAGGAAGTATTGAACAGCCATGCGTATATTAACGGCCCACAGGTCGCCACGTTTGCCCACCATTTCGCGGAATATTTAAACGTCCCCCATGTCATCCCCTGCGCCAACGGCACGGACGCGATCCAGATCGCTTTAATGGCGCTCAACATCCAGGCCGGAGACGAAGTCATCGTACCGGCATTCAATTATGTGGCCGCCGCCGAAGCTCCCGCCCTGCTGGGAATGACGCCCGTCCTGGTGGATGTCAACCCCAACACGTTCAATATCGACCCCCAGAAAATAGAACATGCCATCTCCCGCCGTACAAAAGCCATCATCGCCGTCCATCTTTTCGGGCAGTCGTGCGAAATGGAGCCTATCCTGCGGATAGCGGAAAAATACAATCTTTCGGTCATTGAAGACAACGCCCAATCGGTAGGGGCGGTATATACGTTTCCCTCCGGGGAGGCTAAAAAAACGGGGACGATCGGGCATGTCGGCACCACCTCCTTTTTCCCCTCCAAGCCGTTGGCCTGCTACGGGGACGGGGGGGCGCTGATGACCTCCGGCGAGGAGCTGTCCGAACGGATACGCATGATCGCCAACCACGGCCAGGAGGTCAAGTACCACCATAAATACATCGGTTGCAACTCCCGCCTCGACACCCTCCAGGCCGCCATCTTGAACGTCAAGCTCAAGTACATTTCCGATTTTACCAAGATACGCATCAAGGTGGCCAAGCAGTATAACGAGGAGTTCAAGTACCTCCCCTATATCATCCCGCCCTATAAATCTTCCTTCTCCACGCACGTATACCATCAATACACCATACAGGTAAAAGGAAAGAAGCGGAATGAGCTGCAATCCTACCTGAAGCAGAAAGGGATCCCGTCGATGGTCTACTACCCCGTCCCCATGGACAGGCAGGAGGCGTTCAGGATGCACGCGCGCAAGACCGACAACCTGACCGTCGCCAGGCAATTGTCCGAGAGCGTCCTCTCCCTCCCTATCCACTCCGAGATGAGGGACGAGATGCAGGATTATATCATCGAGCATGTTAAAAGATTTTTCAAGATTACGGGATAACCCAACTATTTCGTACCTTTGGCGGCTCAAACCAGTAAGATTAAGTTATGTCACAGCTATTCCCAACAGATTTGCCCTACAAAGTGGCGGATATACGCCTGGCCGCTTTCGGGCGGAAAGAGATTGAAATCGCCGAACACGAAATGCCCGGGCTGATGGCGCTTCGCCGGAAGTATGCCGCCCAAAAGCCGCTCCAGGGGGCGCGGATCACCGGCTCACTGCACATGACCGTCCAGACGGCGGTACTGATCGAAACGCTGACCGCCTTAGGGGCGGATGTCCGCTGGGCAAGCTGCAATATTTTCTCCACCCAGGACCATGCCGCCGCCGCCATAGCGAGCGCCGGCGTGCCGGTTTTCGCCTGGAAAGGGGAGACGCTGGAAGAATATTGGTGGTGCACCGATATGGCCTTGCGCTTTCCGGACGGGAAAGGCGCCCATCTGATCGTCGACGACGGCGGAGACGCCTCTTTGTTGGTGCACATGGGATACCGCGCGGAAGAGGATGCCGCCACCATCAGCCGCCAGGGGAGCAACCACGAAGAGGAGGTGATCCTCGATACCGTGCGCCGCATCCTGTCGGAGGACGATCGACGCTGGCACCGGACGGTCGCCGAGATGAAAGGCATATCGGAAGAGACGACGACGGGCGTTCACCGTCTTTACCAGATGCTGGAAAAGGGGGAATTGCTCGTTCCCGCCATCAATGTGAACGACTCGGTAACCAAATCCAAATTCGACAACCTGTACGGCTGTCGCGAGTCATTGGCGGATGGCATCAAACGCGCTACGGATGTGATGATCGCCGGTAAAGTGGTGGTCGTAGCCGGTTATGGCGACGTCGGCAAGGGATGCGCCCGCTCCATGCGCTCCTACGGGGCGCGTGTCATCGTGACCGAAATCGATCCGATCTGCGCTTTGCAGGCTGCCATGGAGGGATTTGAAGTGACGACGATGGAAGAGGCCGTAACGGAGGGGAATATTTTCGTCACCACAACGGGCAACCGCGACATCATCACCATCGACCATATCACCCGGATGCGCGATCAGGCGATTATATGTAATATCGGCCACTTCGACAACGAAATACAGGTCGAGCGCCTGGTCAACTATCCCGCTATTACGCATACCAATATCAAACCTCAGGTCGATAAATATACCTTTCCCAACGGAAATTCCGTCTTCCTGCTGGCCGAGGGACGCCTGGTCAACCTGGGCTGCGCAACGGGGCATCCCTCTTTTGTGATGAGCAACTCCTTTACCAATCAGGTGCTGGCGCAGATCGACCTGTGGCAAACGGCATACGGCGTAGGCGTTTACCGCCTCTCCAAACGGCTCGACGAAGAGGTCGCCCGTCTGCACCTGGAGCGCATCGGCGTGAAGCTGACTACCCTCACCGATGAACAGGCCGCCTACATCGGCGTTCCCGTCGGGGGGCCGTACAAAGCGGAGCACTATAGGTACTGAAAAACAGCCGTCTAAACAGGCCAAAAATGGGACGGGAGCAATTTTAAATAGGTCGGGAGCAATTTCAAATGGGACGGGAGCAAATAAAAATTGCTCCCGTCCCATTTTTGTTATGTTTGGACTGGGGAAAAACCCTTATTCCAGGGCGAAAAACCCTTACTTGAGGACGAATAATCTGATCCGGTACGCCGCAAAACAGCCTTTCGGGAAGCTGCCTCCGGGCTTGGCCAATATAATCTGGAACCCGTTCGCGCCCTCTTTGAACGCTTTCGCGGGGACGGGGATCATGTAATTTTGCCGGCTTTTACTGTCGCCATTCCGCTGGAACAGTTCGCCGTATTCCCTTCTGACGCTGACCGCTTTTCCGTTCACGAGCAGGAGGATCTGATCGTCGGCAGTGATGCCCTCCATCTCCAGTACGACGGCCATATCGCTCTTAACCTCCGGAAGATTAATCTGATACTCATTCGAGTAGGGATACTCCTCATGTAAAAACTCAACGATGGCGTTCGGCGTGAACGGCTGACTTTTATCCCACGAGAAGATAGAGACATAGCGATTGCTCATGTCATATTCGAATTTCATATTGTGAATAACGTATTCCCTGGTTTCCGGATCCGTCATGACATTGTAGAAATAATAATCCGCCATCAACCAACCTTTATCGGCGCTATCCATCAATTTTATCAGCCCTTCGGTCGAATAGGCGTTGGGCTGAACCGTATCGACGGGGTAGTTCACATAGTTATGTTGCCCCGTATCGTACAGCATTTGCCGGAACTGGTAGGAATTTCTGCCCAGGTAGAAATCCACGTATGCCGGCATCGTACTGATCAACAGGTCGTTCTCGCCGAGATGTTGCTTTACTTTCGCCAGGGAACTCTTCCAGTCGGGGAAATAAAAAGAGCTGAGCGCGCGGGGAACCAACTCGCCATGTTCCGTGTTTTTCATCAACCGGACAGATTTCCTTATCGTCGGGAAAAAACCGGTCGCACCGATAACGGCAACGGCTAAAATCACAGGTTTGAAGAGCTTGAAGGATTTGAAACGCTTTTCCAGCAGGAAGACGATCGTGTCGACAGCCAAGGCGATCGCGATGAGGAACAGCGGATAAATATACATCAGGTAACGGGGCAGGGAGGGCTCCCGGAAAACAAAGCTCATCACGAGAAACAGGCCGGCAAAGATCGCCGTCAGGTAATACCCCGCTTTCCGGTACCTGGCGATGGAGGCGATAAAACCGGCAAAGCCCAGCATATAAATGGGTGTGTAATCACTCCTTAATACGTCAAAATAGATATTGAACGTCTCATAAGGCGCCGTCGTCCACAGCTCGGAGAGGCGCGTCAGGTTCGGCAGTACCCAGACGACCACCGGCTCAGGCAAAAACAACAGCAAAACAGGTTTGATCAGCTCCTGGATAGCCGGCACGAAAACCACCATCGAAACCGCCAGGAAGAGGTAGGAGATAACCGCCTCAAGGCTGAGGAATCGCGCTTTCCGGCTGACCAGGCTATGCACGAAAAGCAACAGGTAATAAAACAGGACGCCATAGACGGCCAAAAAGGTCAATTGGTGAGACATCAGGGAGAGGACAAACACCGCAAGCGCCATCCACAGGTACCTGGGCTGCCATTTCAGGTAGTTCAATAGCCGGCTCTTCCGCTCCTGAAAACCGCCGTCTACATTGATGGCGCGGCCAAGGAGGTAGAGGAACAGCAGGAAAAAGAAAGCAAAGATGGCATAGTTCCTGGAGATGCGCGACCAGAAAACCAGATAGGTCGAACAGGTGACAAGCGCCGCCGACAACAAGCCCACGCTCCGGTTGAAATACCGCTTCGCAAAAAGATAAACCAACGGCACCAGCAACGTACCGAAAACGACGCTCGGGAACCGCGCCCAAAACTCACTGACGCCGAACAGCTTGAAAAACGGAACGATAAACATCGTCAACAAAATCCCGTTGTTGTCATTCGTAAACAGCGACTGTTCCGGAAAATGGCGCGCCGTATTCACATGCACATACTCGTCCACCCACAGCGTAAGGTACCCTACATTATAAATACGCAACAGAAACGCCATAACGGCCAACACCAGCAGGAGGATGGCAAACAAGTCAAACTCAAATGATCCTATCTTATACTTTTTCATAACGCCTTATCTTTTTCCAACCGTCTTTTAATGATTAATTTCAATGTCTTTATGATCGTACTTTTTACGTTCATCTTGCTCGTTCCCTGCTTCATGTCATAGCGCAGGATGAACGGGACTTCGCCGAAGATGACGTTCAGCTTGCGCAGCCGGAGGATAATATCGACCATCGCCTGAAAGCCCTGCTGGTCGATGAAGCGGCTGCCATACCGCGCGAACGCCTCCTTGAGTACCCTTGCCCGGTATGCGCGGTAGCCGCACGTAAAATCCTTTACCCCCCGGATGGGCAGGATCAGCCGGAAGATGCAGGAAGCCATCAGGCTGAGGAAAACCCGGTAGCGCGAAAGCCCGTACACGCGCGACCCTTTCTGGTACCGCGAAGCGATCACCACATCGTATCCCTCGCGCATCGTATTGACCATACGATAGATCAGCCCCGGCGTATGTGTGTCGTCGGCGTCCATCGTGATAACGATATCGCTGTCCGCCGCCCGTTCGGAAGCGAACAACAAGCCGTCGCGGATGGTCTGCCCCAGCCCCATGTTCTTTTCATGCTGCACGATTTTCAGCGGCATCCGCATTTCATACGCTTTCAATATGTCCAACGTGCGATCCGTACTGCCGTCGTTTACGACGATAATCTCATAATCCTCAATCCCCGAATCGAGCAAATAGAAACCGATCCTGTCCAATAGTTTCCCGATGCTCTCCTCCTCGTTATAGGCCGGCAATACGATGTATAACTGACTTTTCCTCATCTGAATGATACCTTATTAGTTATGAATGGCGAATGATAAATACCCGGAGATACCCCTGGAAGCGGAAGATCTTCTTTGCCCAACGATAGATCCGCTTCAACCAACGGCTCTTGATACTGTCTTCAATCAGATTATCCGATGCGATGATACATTCCTGCAAGACGAGGCCGGCCTCCCGCAGTTCGCGCGACAGATTTTTGATCGCATATTCTTTCGGAAACATCCAGCGCCCCGCCATCCTTAAGGCCACGTACCCCAACTTATACGGGAGGCAATAATGGTTGGGGACGGCGATCACCATCACCCCGTCCGGTTTAAGCACCTTTTTGTACTCGCGCAACAGCCGCGCCCGCTCCTCCACCGTATAATGCTCCACCACCCCGGAATTAAATACCACATCGTATTTTTCCGGAATCTCATCAAGATGAAACATATCACAGCAGAAAAAACAGGCCTCCCTCTGTTGCCTTTTAAAAAGCAAAGCCGCCCTTTCGAGAATATACGCATCGTAATCCAACAGCGTACAGGCCATATTTTCAGACAGTATCAGGCTTGTAATCCCGATACCCGAACCGATCTCGATAGATGTCCCGCCGCTTTTTGCGGCAGCGTCAATGATCCGCTTAATATCGCGGTGATACTCTTTCACGGTAAATCCCGTAAAATCCTGGCCTTGCCAGAATTTATTCCATACCTGCCTTTGATTATGCTGTCCGTTCATGATAGAATTTAGATTTTATAATAGCGACGATCCGTTCCGAGGCATGGCCATCCCCGTAAGGGTTAACGGCATGGCTCATGGCGTGATAGAGCGCCGGGTCTTCCATTAATGCGTTTGCTTTCTCCACGATTTTGCGCCTGTCCGTCCCGACCAGGACAACGGTTCCGGCCGCCAACGCCTCAGGCCGCTCCGTCGTTTCCCGCATCACCAGTACCGGCTTCCCCAGCCCCGGCGCCTCCTCCTGCACACCGCCGCTATCGGTCAGGATCAGCGTCGAAGCATCCATCAGATAGACAAAAGGCAGGTAATCCAACGGGTAAATCAGGAACACGTTCGGGAGGTCTCCCCTGCCGAGCATCTCATTCACCGGACGCTGGACATTGGGGTTCAAATGGACAGGATAGACAAAATCGTAATCAGCATGTTTTTGCGCCAACTCCCTGATGGCTTCACAGATATGCAGGAACCCCTCCCCGAAATTCTCCCGCCGGTGGCCGGTAATCAGGAGCAACCGCCGCTCCCCCCTCCGCCAGGCCTGAAGCAGTCCCCCGGACAATCCCCGCTCCCCCAACGCCGCCACGATCCCCTGCCCGACGTCCGCATCCTCGCGTACCTTGCGCAAACTCCACATCAACGCATCGACGACCGTATTGCCGGTCACGAACACCGCGTCCGCCGGAATACCCTCCGACAGTAAATTCTTCTTAGCCTCTTTCGTGGGGGAGAAATGGAGCGCCGCGATACGGCCGGTGAGTTGCCGGTTTATCTCTTCCGGCCAGGGGTTGTAAGGATTGTATGTCCGCAGCCCCGCCTCGACATGGGCGACAGGGATCTGCCGGTAGTAAGCGGCCAGGGCTGTCGCCATAGAGGTGGCCGTATCCCCATGCACAAATACGATATCCGGCAAAGCGCGTGTCAACACCCCGCGCATCCCCAGCAGTACGGCAGCCGTTATATCATATAAGTCCTGTTCTTTCTTCATAATATCCAGGTCGTAATCCGGCTGAATATCAAACAAGGCAAGCGCCTGGTCTAACATCTCCCTATGCTGCCCCGTCACACAAACTTCCGCACTAAAATCATCCGCCTGTGCTTTAAACTCCCTGACTAAAGGCGCCATCTTAATGGCCTCCGGCCTGGTACCAAAAACAAATAACAACTTCACCATAATGCGCAAAGTTAAACTAAAATCACG
>JAISRY010000067.1 GCA_031273385.1 Tannerellaceae bacterium
TGCTTCGAGCGTCACCTCGCGCATAAGGGACTTACACCCTCTGGAAAATTACACTTGCGAAAAGCTTTGTTTAACCCAATATATTTGTATATTTGCAGCTTTTTAATAGCTTACACGCATGTGTGCGCTGCTCATGCAGGGCGCACTTGCTTCACTGCGTTCGCAATGACGGACACCACTTGATTGTAATCGTCTGGAAATCACGCTATAGCCGTCATTTCCCTTTTTGATAAACCTGGTTTATTGGGTACTCGCGATGACGGGCACTAAATGCATTCGTCGTCATTATAATTATAGATATAGGGAAGACGCACGGGTTACAAACCCGCGCGAGCGGGGGGGATATGAGGATCATTCGGGAAAGGGTGCATCCTCTTCCGGGAAAGTATGCATACTCTTCCGGAAAAGTATGCATCCTCTTTCGGAAAAGAATGTATCCGTTGAGCGTTGGGCGTGTGGAAAAAGCCGTATATTTGTCGTAAAGTAAAAGGCGATTATGTATATCTATCTATAAAACCATGATACAGAACGAACGGAAAACAAGGAAAGAGCATGTGTTGCATGTGGCGCGGCAGATGATGACGGCGGCGCGTACCGCCCCTAAGGGGAAAGGGGGGGATATTATTGAGATAGCTATGGCTACGGATGAGGATATCCGGCGTCTGTCGGAAGAGATGTACCGGTTGGCGGAAGAGATGGGGTTGAAGTTTATGCTGCGCGATGCGGAAAATATCCTGAAAGCGGACGTTGTCTTGCTGATCGGCACTGTGCAGCGGACGCAGGGGCTGAATTGCGCCCACTGCGGATTTGCGACGTGCGCCGGTAAACCGGAAGAGACGCCTTGCGCGATCAATACGGTCGATGTCGGCATCGCCATCGGGTCGGCCTGCGCTACGGCAGCCGATCTTCGCGTGGATACGCGGGTGATGTTCAGCGCAGGCCTGGCCGCACAACGCCTCCGTTACCTGGACGATTGCACCTGCGTGATGGCCATACCGGTAAGCGCGACAAGCAAAAACCCCTTCTTCGACCGGCGGGTGGACTAACGTAACTAAAACTTAATCTTTTTAGTGGAGAGAATTGAAAAGTTTTGTTTATATTCGTGTCGTTTTAATAAATAATAGATGGAACGGCGGTATCATATTGATCCATCATACGATGAAGACGAACTGGAAGATATCAGGCTTTTTACATCCATCCGGCATGGTGATGTAAAGGCGTTTGATATGTTATTCTTAAAGTACTATCCGAGATTATGTGCCTACGCATCGCAATTTGTCGCACAGAATGATACGGAGGAGGTCGTCCAGGATATGATGATGTGGTTTTGGGAAAACAGAGCCATGCAAGTGTATGAAGTTTCATTGAAAAGATACCTTTTTAAAGCGGTAAAGAACAGGTGCCTCACGCTCATCAACCGGAATGAATTGAAAGAGCGGGTCGTCACCGTCGTATCACAGGAGATGGAAGAGATCTATGACGACCCCGACATCTATGAAGTGGAAGAGCTGACCCGGAGGATCGAATCGGCTTTGCAGGCGTTGCCTGAGAATTACCGCAAAGCGTTTGAGCTGAACCGTTTCCACGACCTTTCCTACAAGGAGATCGCCCAACAACTGAACACCTCTCCCAAAACCATCGACTACCGGATACAGAAAGCCCTGAAAATCCTGCGCGGCAAACTGAGAGAATATCTGCACGTCCTATTGTTTTTGCATTGATACTTTGCCTATCTTTGTCGCGCGAAATAGAATAAAGACAGATCAGGAATGGCATTTACCAATAATGTAATGATTGTTCGCCACAAATTGCTGGCGAAATTAGTGAAGCTCTGGAAAGAAAATAGCTTGTTGGATTCGATAGATCGTTTGCCTATAGAATTGAGTCCCCGTAAATCAAAAGTTATCGGCCGTTGCTGCGTCCATAAGGAGCGGGCGGTGTGGAAGTATAAAACGCTCCCTTTGCTGGGCTTTGATATGGGGGATGAAACGGACGAACTGACGCCGCTTTCGGAGTATGCGAAAAGGGCGCTGTTGCGAACGGAGAATACAAAGGAAAACCTCTTGTGCGTGATTGATGACGCCTGCTCGGCCTGTGTGCCGGTGAATTATGAGATCACGAACCTGTGCCGGGGATGCGTCGCCCGGAGTTGTTATATGAACTGCCCGAAAGATTCGATCCGCTTCAATCAGCACGGGCAGGCGGAGATCGACCATGATACCTGTATCAGTTGCGGCAAATGCCATCAGAGCTGCCCGTATCATGCCATCGTCTATATCCCGATCCCTTGCGAAGAGGTCTGCCCGGTCAAAGCGATCAGCAAAAACGAGTACGGGGTGGAGCATATCGACGAGACGAAATGCGTCTATTGCGGCAAATGCATCAATGCTTGCCCGTTCGGGGCTATCTTTGAAATATCGCAGGTGTTCGATATCCTCCAGCGCCTGCGCAACCGCGAGCCGATGGTGGCTATTGTCGCCCCGTCCATCCTGGCGCAGTTTAATGCGCCGACGGCAAAGGTGTATGGGGCGATCCGGTCGTTGGGATTCCTGGATATCGTAGAGGTGGCGCAGGGCGCGATGGAGACGATCCGTCATGAGGCCGGGGAGCTGAAGGAGAAGCTGGAAGAGGGGCAGCCTTTTATGACGACCAGCTGTTGCCCCGCCTACGTACAGCTTGCCGAGAAGCATATCCCCGATATGAAAAAGTATATCTCTTCCACCGGATCGCCGATGTATTATACCGCGAAGATCGTGAAAGAGAAATACCCGGAAGCGCAGGTTGTCTTTATCGGGCCTTGCGTGGCCAAACGGAAAGAGGTCAGGATGAATCCGGACGTCGATTTTACGCTTACGTTTGAAGAGGTCGCCTCCATCCTGAGCGGTATGGATATTCAGATGGAGGAGTCGCAGCCCTTTTCCGTCCTGTTTACCTCCGTACGCGAAGCGCATGGGTTTGCACAAAGCGGCGGGGTGATCCATGCGGTGAAGCGCTATCTGAAAGAGGATGACCTGCCCTCTGTACAGGTCTCCGACCTGACGCGGAAGAATATCGCCCTCTTGAGGGCTTATGCCAAGACGGGAAAGGCGCCGGCGCCGTTCGTCGAGGTCATGGCCTGCGAGGGGGGATGTGTGACAGGGCCCTGTGTCCATGGGGATAAAGCCGCCGGGCAGCGGCAATTGACAAAGGAACTGGCAAAATACTGATTCGATGATCAACGGAATAAAGGTGATCGGCTTCGATGCCGACGATACGCTTTGGGTAAACGAAGCCTACTTCGTCGAAACGGAACGGAAATGGCGGCGTCTGTTAGCCCCCTATACCGGCGAAGAGGCCGCTTCCGCCGAGCTATACCGTACGGAAATGCAGAACATGCCCCTTTACGGCTACGGCGTGAAAGCCTACGTGCTCTCCCTTGTGGAGACGGCAGTCCGTATCACGGAGGGGAACGTCGCGGCGGAGGTTATCGGACAGATCCTCAGCCTGGGGAAAGAGCAGCTCTCCCGTCCGGTGGAGCTTCTCGAGGGGGTGGAGGAGACCCTCGGCGCATTGGCGGGGCGATACCGCCTGATCCTCGTCACGAAAGGCGACCTGCTCGATCAGGAACAGAAGCTGCACCGCTCCGGCCTGGAACGCTTTTTCCATCACGTGGAGATCATGAGCGACAAAACCGAAAAGGCATACGCTGGCCTGCTGCATCGCATCGGCATACGCCCCGAAGCGTTCCTGATGATCGGCAATTCCATCCGTTCCGATATCCTCCCTCCCCTGTCTTTAGGGAGCTATGCCATCCATGTCCCCTCCCTTGCCGTGTGGGAGCATGAAAAGGCCGACGCCCCCCTTGCCCATCCCCATTCATATACCGTCGGGTCGCTCAAAGAGATCATCCCACTACTTAGAGTTGAGAGTTGAGAATTGAGAGTTGAGAGTTAAAAGGCTCTCGGAGAGAGCTAACATAGATAGGCAGTAGCCTAAGGCTACTGTATACGAATGGATGACCACCTACCTCTTGCCTCCATCGGAGGCAAACCTGTTTTTACGATGTCGGCGTAATGGAGGCAAGAGGAATCACCTGTCGATAGGTTTGCCTCCGATGGAGGCAGAGGTGGGTGGTCATCCATTCGTATACAGTAGCCTTAGGCTACTGCCTAGCTATGTTAGCTCTCTCCGAGAGCTTTTCAACTCTCAACTCTCAATTCTCAACTCTCAACTCGTTTTTCCCCCCTCGGATTGATGCGTAGATTAGGCGTAGGGCTTCCAGGCGGCTGCTTTTGCCTGGCGTGATGGCGGGAAGAGGCTGCCGGCAGAGCCGTTGCCATTGCTGGAGCGTCTGCTGATCGACGGGGTCGTTCAGGCGTGCTTCCCAATCGGGGAGGTAGCCCCGGAGGGCGAGGTACTGTACCAGATGGAAATCGGCATCGGCACAGGTGACGTCCTTGAAATAGATCAGGGTCGCTTTCTGGTCGAGGAGAATATCCTGCATCTTTTCCATGTCGACATTCCTGACTTTTACCCGGCTCTCGATCGCCAGGTGGGAGGCGACGCCGGCAGCCTGCCCGATCGCCATCCAGCAAGGCTCCATCCTGAGGGTGGAGAAGCCGATATGCGAACCGGAAACAGGAACGGGAAGCAGGAGGTTGTCGACCTCCCTGGGAACCATCACACCATAAGGAACGGTATAAACGGCTGACGGATAACTGATAAACCCATCGAGGTGGACACGCCCCGGCTCTCTTTTGCGGACGGCGTGCGAGTCGAGGGAGTAATGGCTGGCGGTGATGCTGGATGCGTGAACCGGCGGGCGGGCGCCCGTAGAGGCAGGGAGGGCATCGTTGGCGGTAAAGAAATAAAGCCCCTCGAAACGGCGTCCCTCCCGGACGTACACCTGACGGGGGAAATGGCCGTTGTCGGCGTATTCATCTTTTGCCAGTCCCCATTCTTTGGCCGCCTTACGGAAATGAGCCGGCAGCGCGGGGTCGTTTTGTACGAACCAGAAAAGCCCCTCCGTATACTCCCTCAAACGCTCGGCATAGCGGTCGCGCCATGCCCATGAAGAGGTTGGCCATGGCCAGTTCTCTTCGGGCAGGTCGGTGGAGAGAAAGGCGGCGTGCTGGTTGTTGGCGTCGGTTTTCCTGTTCGGCACGTGTACGATATTGGTGATCCGGGCAATGCCCCACAGGTCGGCGGCTTCCGGCGTGGGGGCGTTGGTGGTACGTCCGGTCAGTACGTCTTCGACGATGGAGGCGTACTCCCGGCGGTTGTAGTTTTCAGGCTTTTTGAAGTCGACCCTGTTTTGGGGGTCGTCGGTCAGGCAGAGGCGGTAGTTGTAGGATTGTACGGCGTTGTCGCCCTGGCATGTCGTCCCATCGGCTTCCGCTCCTCCCCAGTACTTGTATACGCGTCCGGCACCGGGTTCGTTAAACTCGCCGGCGCCCTCGCGCCCCGTTCGGAAAGGGACGTTGGCGGCTGCGCCGAGATCGCCCTCGTAGGTGGCGTCAAGGAATATCCGTCCGCTGTAGACTTCCGGTTGTCCGGTTTCGCGGTTGAAGAGGCGGATGCTTTCGATACGGTTGTCGCGGATGGCGATATGCCGGCTCTCGGCGTCGAACTGGCGCATGGTGAGGACGGTGATTTTGTCGCTGTGCTCGGCGAGCATGTCGCGGAAGACCTTTGCCCCGACGGAGGGTTCGAAGTGATACCCGTCGCTACACTGTTTGACCTGTTCGGAGTCGGCGCCATACGTGTCGGCGTAGTATTGCCTGATACGGTTGACGAACTCGCGGAACAGTCCGGTGGTCGCATCGCGGGTGGCGATATCGGTGGCGCCTAAACCGTTGGCCGGCAGTCCGCCAACGAAACGGGTACGCTCCAGGATAACGGACGACTTGCCCAGGCGTGCCGCAGCGATGGCGGCCATGATGCCTCCCGGATTACCGCCCACGATGACCAGGTCGTAGGACTGTTGGGCGGTCAGGCTGAGGCAAGCCAGCGCACAGGACAAAAGGGCGTACCTGATATAAGGAAGAAAACGATGTGTTGTATGCATACTGTCAACTATTTTAAATGATTTGTAGGCTTTCAGCGGCGAAACGGGCGTAGTGGCCTTGCAGCCCGCCGGCATATTGCCGCAGGATACCCTCGCCCAAGCCCTCTTTATCCCCGCAAAGGTAAAGCGCCCTGGCGAGGTGTAACTCTTTGAGGGCGATGTTGCGCGTGCTGACGTCGTTCAGGCCGGGAACGGTACGTTTACGCGCTGTGGCATACGTATCAATGGCATGGAAACGGACACCCGGGGCAAGCAGCAGGGAGGCCAACACAGGGACGGCTTCCCGGCTTTGGATCGTCTCCGCAGCGATGGCGACGGCGCAGTAATGCGAAAAGGCATGTTCAGGCTCCAGCAACCGCGCCTTTTCGAGGATGACGGGAAGAGAGGCCGGCTCTCTGGCGTTGCCCAGCGCGATAAGGAGCGCGTCGAGGCGGCTCAGGCTCATCCCGAACTGCCCCATTCCGGTATAATGCCAGCCCCCGTCCCACTGCGCCTGCGCCGAAATAGCTTCCGCCAACAGCTGCGTACCGCTCTTATCGCCCAACATGCAGAGTACGGTCGCATAGATAAGCGTCTCTACATGGCCGGGATTCTCTTCCATCCTCTTTTTCAGCAGTTCTATGCAGCGAGCCGGGTCGGTGAGCAATACCTCCAGCCCGTTATAGTTGTCGGCGACAGTGTGTGAAGCGAGGAGCATCTCTTTCGGTGTGAATCCCTTGAACGCTTTGTCGGTGAGTACGCGTGCCGGCAGGTTGCCGAGGGCGACCAAATGGCGCTGCACCGTTTTGATGTCGACCTTACGGAGGGGTTTCCCCTCTTTCACCGCCGTAGCCGCCAGGTAGCCCACGGCATATCCCTGGTTCTGTAGGCAGGCCTGCATACGGATAACAGGCATGGCGTCGCGGTGCGCTCCCGTTCCGAGGCCGGTCACCAGGATACCGTCCAACCCCTTGGGCAGCAGGCTCCGCAGGGGAACATCGGCATCATAGATCGTATGCCTCTCCAGCGGCGGACTGAGGATGAAATAGGGATCGACGACCATCCCGTGCGTATCGAAAGAGCTGCGGTGGTACGAAATGGTATCGGGATAGCGGCGATGGGTCAGGACGTCATAGACCGAGATGATGTGTTCGGCGATGATGCGCCGGCGTTCGCGGGTCTGCGGAATCTTTACGAGGTCGTAATGACCCTGTATCTTGACTTTTGCCTGAACGAAAACCCGGTTGACGTCCAGGATGTCGGTGTCGTCGATGAAAAGCCAGTCGTTGTTGTTGTAGTAGTCGCCCGGGTCGGCTTGTCCCATCCCTGCGCCCTGTATCGCCAGCGTATGCTTGCCTGTGTATTCGAATCCGGCTCCTGCGGCAATGGCGATATCGGCGCTACCGGTACTGTCGATCAGTACGTCCGAAAGGATCACCCCCCGCCCGAACGGAGTAGCTACGACCACCCCTTTTACGCGCCCGTCTTCCACCACCGCGCCGCACCCCAGCACGCCGAACCAAAGCGATCCTCCTGCGCGGAGCAGCTCGCGGCGATACCATTCCATCTTCCAATCCGCCGGCGAAGCCTCTTTCCAGTCTTCCAGCTGCCGGCTATGCCCGGGAGGCGCCATACGGCGTACCCCGTCGTCGATGACGCTTGTAAAGCCCTCCCTGAATCCATCCCAATAACGGCCGATCATCCCCACCGTCGTGATGCCGCCCAGACCGTGGAGGTATTCGAGTACGATGGTTTTTACGCCTTGCCGGGCAGCCGATATGCCTGCCGACGCTCCGGCTGTCCCCCCACCGAGTACGACGACGTCATACCTCCCCAGCACAGGCAATGCCCCGTCCGGCGAGTCGACAAATTCGTTCCGCTTCGAGGGGCGGAGAGGGCGGAGTATTTCCCCGACGGCGCCATGGTTGACACCCTCTACGGTTGTGGGGAGTACGGTTACGGCATCCGCCGGCATGGGGAGATTCGCCGTTTTACCGGCAATGCTTTCGCCAAGGATGGCGCCGAGGAAGAGGGCGTTTAACGGACGCATCACCCCGGCGGCTACCGGTCGCGGAATGTCTGAACAGGGGCCGGCCACCCACAGGTTGTCCACCCCTTTCGCTTCAAAAGCCGCTTCCGGTATTTGACGCAACGAAGCCGCGCCTCCCTCGTAGGATTGCCGGCAAATGATCTTTTCTTCGGGGATATACCACAGCAGATCGGCGCTGTCTATCTGGCCGGGATCCCATGTCTTTGTGCGGGCGGCCTGTTCGGCCTGCATCAGCGAAGCATACG
Source organism: Tannerellaceae bacterium (assembly GCA_031273385.1). Classification (GTDB taxonomy): domain Bacteria; phylum Bacteroidota; class Bacteroidia; order Bacteroidales; family Tannerellaceae; genus DFXE01. The sequence goes on from JAISRY010000067.1 coordinate 8,321, forward strand.
ACGCATCATGCACCGCGAGGGAGAAAGTATAACGTGTCACCGGATAGCTTTTCCCGTTGAAGACAAGGGGGCTTAATGGCTCCGTCCGGCTTGCTTCGTCGACGTTGCGGGGCGTATTGCCGGCAACGGTCAGCTGAAACTCCCGCACCCCGGGCTGGAAAGGGGTACGTCTGGCGCCGAACAGCGGGGCGACGGAGGCCGTATGTGTCGCATCAACCACCGCCTTGCAACGGATAACCTGCCGTCCGGAACGGTTCGCAATCACCACACCGGCGATTCTCCCCTCCCTGTCGACCACGGCATTCGTCACATAGCTGCTGTAGAGAAAGTCTACCCCGTTATTGATCAACTCCTCTTCGAGAACGGTCTTGACATGCAACGGGGTAGGGCGGTCTTGGGAAGGGAACAGCTTCCGGGCAAGCTCCGTCTGCGGTTTCTCATCTTCCGCCCTGTCGTAAAGAAAAGCCCCGCATATATCATCTCCAAGGTAGGGCAGGGATGCCACCAGGAATACGCTACTACCCGCAACGGCTGCCGCCGAAGCGATGGCTACCGCCCGCGCGCTTCCTCCGGCAACAAGGATAGCGGCATCGGCAACGACGGGAATCCGCCGTTCCCCCTCCCATACATATCCCTCATCCGGCAAAACAGCCTGCACCGCCGCCCGCGCATCCGTCACCTTACCGACCGAAGCCAACGCCCCGCCCGCCGCCGTAATCCTAATAAAGTCTCTCCGTGTAATCATTTTTGTATCAGTCAATATGGTTATAATTCTTTTTCAGGTATCAGCAATATAGCATCCGCATGCCCAAATATAGTGAATTTGGTCATTCATTGTTCAATAAACCGCCAAAATAAAAAAACGCCTGACAATCAATCGACTATCAAGCGTCTATGCGGTATGGACGGGACTCGAACCCGCGACCCCCTGCGTGACAGGCAGGTATTCTAACCAGCTGAACTACCACACCGTTTTTGTTTTGCTGCTATTCCGCTGAATTGCGATGCAAAGATAGAGCGATTAATTGAATTTGCAATAGTTTTATGGAGAAATTTCAGAGAACGTGGATATATTTTCTACTTTTGCTCGCTGTATCAATATAATAATGACAAATGAAAAATACCCCTGTGGATTATAAGGTGGCTAAAGATATAATAAATAGCTTTGGGATACCTGATTTTGGAAAGGCCACGATACGTGAAGTCGTTGCCATCTCGTCTATGTTAGAGCAACAGACGAATACGGAGTTTATACACATGGAGATGGGAGTTCCCGGTCTCCAAGCTGCCCAGGTGGGCGTTGATGCCGAGATTGAAGCGTTGCGTAAGGGAATTGCCGCTGTTTACCCCAACATCAATGGCGCAGCGGAACTGAAAGAGGAAGCCTCACGCTTTATCAAGGCTTTTATTAATGTGGATATAGATGCGGAATCTTGCGTCCCGGTGACCGGCTCTATGCAGGGAACATACGCCTCGTTCCTG
>JAISRY010000113.1 GCA_031273385.1 Tannerellaceae bacterium
GGTCGACATGACGTTCTCCCGCTCGGTTCCCCCTAACGGGATTGCTATCGCCGTCATTTCCCTTTTTGATAAACGCAGTTTATTGGGTACTCGCAATGACGGATACTATTTGATTTTCAGGAGATTGCGATTCGTCGTCATTATAAGATTATTGGGTACTCGCAATGATACCCCGCTCGCGTGGATTCGGGAAAGGATGCATACTCTTTCGGAAAAGTATGCATACTCTTTCGGGAAAGTATGCATACTCTTTTGGGAAAGGATGCATACTCTTTCAGAAAAGGATGCTGGTGGGAGGCGCGCCCTCTTCGCAGCATGTGGAAGGGGAGGCTGCCGACTGTGTGGCGGAAAATGGCGCCGGGGTATTGCCGCAGCTGCTGTTGCTTTCCGAACTGCCGTTCGACCAGGCGATCCTGTACCCGAAACCGGCGGCGGGATGGAGATGGTGGATATGGGTGGGAGGCGCGGTTGTGCTGGCGCTGGCGGTAAAGTATAATCGTATGGAAATCAACGTTTGGTTTCCGTCATTGGCGTACTGAAACATACATTTTAATGCGTTGCCCCTGACTTTTAAGCAAAATTGCATTCAGTATATCCTAATTTGTTTTACTTTTGCATCAAAATCAAATAATGCGAAAAGTTCACTTGATCTCTGTCTCGGAACCTTTGATGCTTGATCTGGCTGTGGCAATCAAGGAAGAAGGGTATGACATAACAGCTTCCGGCGATGACTTGACCGAAGCGGCGATGGCAAAGCTTCGTCTTGCCGGATGTGTGTTTTATGGGAATGGCTGGTTCCCCGACCGGCTGGAGAAGAGCATAAACTTCGTCGTCCTGGGTACGGAAGTAAAACGGAACAACCCCGAATTGCTGCGGGCGAAAGAGCTGGGGCTGCTGATTCTCTCCGTCCCCGAATTTATCTTTGAACGGACGAAAGAGAAGACGCGCGTCGTCGTTGCCGGCAGTCAGGGGAAGAAATCAATTATTGCGATGATCGCCTATGCGCTGAACAAGCAGAAATTAAAGTTCGATTACGCCCTGACAAGTGAGATATCCGAGCTGTCGAGCCGGGTAAAGACCAGCTATGAGGCGCGTATCGCGATTATCGAGGGGGACGAACATGTGACCTCCAAACTGGAGAAACGGCTTCAACTCGAATTTTACCGCCCGCACATCGCCGTGCTGACGAACCTGATCTGGACGCCGGCCAGCGGACATTCCACGCCGGAAACCTATCCCGACCTCTACCGCTCTTTTATCTCTTCCATCAAACGGGAGGGGAAGCTGATCTATTACAGCGGCGACCCCGTCGTGAGCCAACTGGCCGAAGAAGTGCGTGAAGACATTACGGCGATCCCTTACGAACAGCACGCTATCGTGGAGAGGGACGGGGAGGCCTTTTTGCAGACGCGTTACGGGGAATACCGGGTATGTATCCCGGACGCCTATTTCCTGATCAACCTGAATGCCGCCCGTTTGGTCAGCCGCCAACTGGGGGTAAAGGATTCCAACTTCTATCAGGCCATGTCTGATTACAGCCTCTCTTCGTTTCTATGATCGTCGCCCGGCAGAAAAGAGCGGAAAACATAGCCGAATACCTGCTTTATATGTGGCAGGTAGAAGATTTGATCCGCGCCAACCGGTTCGATATGGATGCGATACGCCGCACGGTGATCTCCCGTTACGACCAGCCCGAAGAGGTGAGGGAAGAGATCGCCCGCTGGTATGAAGAGCTGATCGCGATGATGCGCGAAGAGGGGGTCATGGAGAAAGGGCATATCCAGCTGAACAAGAATGTGATCCTCACATTGACGGAGCTGCATCTGCAGTTGCTCGGATCGCCCGGCGAGACGGTATACGGCGCAGTCTATTACAAAACGCTTCCCTATATCGTACAGCTCAGGGCGAAGTCGGGAGGCGAGGATCTTCCCGAATTGGAAACCTGCTTTACGGCCGTTTATGGCTACCTGATGCTCAAGATGCAACGGAAAGAGGTCAGCGCGGATACGCTGGAGGGTATCCGGCGGATCAGCTCATTGCTTGCCCTGCTTTCCGAAAAGTACCGGGCGGAGAGGGAGGGCGAACGGGAACTCAACGAATAATAATGAAAGATGAAAACAATTTTAGTCACTGGCGCCAACGGGCAGTTGGGGAATACGCTCCGCCGGCTGGAAAAGCAATATGGCAGCCGGTATACCTTTCTTTTTACCGATATCGACTCGCTCGATATCTGTGACAGGGCGGCTATACAAGCCTGTATACAGTCAAACGCCGTCCGTTACGTCGTCAATTGTGCAGCGTATACCGCTGTCGACCGGGCGGAAGAGGATGAAGAGCGTTGTTTAAAGATAAACAGGGATGCCGTACGCTACCTGGGAGAAGCCGCCTCGGAAGCAGGGGCGAAGGTCATCCATATCTCTACCGATTACGTCTACGACGGGACGAACAGCCTGCCTTATGTGGAGACGGACTATACCTGCCCCATGTCGGCCTACGGGCGAAGCAAGCTGGCAGGGGAGAGGGCGCTTCAGGAGGTTTGCCCGGACGCCCTGATTATCCGCACTTCATGGTTGTATTCGGCGTTTGGGAATAACTTCGTGGGTACCATCCTCCGTCTGGCGAAAGAGCGGGAGGAGTTGCGCGTGGTCGCCGACCAGGCCGGGACGCCTACCTTTGCCGGCGATCTGGCTTCGGCGATCCTTTCCATTATTGATGCCGCCGAAGCGGGCGGTTTCCATCCGGGCATATTCCATTATGCCAACGAGGGCGTTTGCAGTTGGTATGATTTCGCGTTGAAGATCGTACGGTTGGCCGGGGCGGATTGCCGCGTGCTTCCCATCGACACGAAAGACTATCCCACCCGCGCTATCCGCCCCCAGTACAGCGTACTCAACAAAAGAAAGATAAAAGAGACCTACAACCTGGCCATTCCCCATTGGGAAGAGAGCCTGGAATTCATGCTTCACACGTTAAAAGAGGAAAGATAACATGGCCTATTCGGAAGAGATACGAAAGAGAAGAACGTTTGCCATCGTGAGCCATCCCGACGCGGGAAAGACGACGCTTACGGAGAAGTTACTGTTGTTCGGCGGCGCCATCCATGTGGCCGGCGCCGTTAAATCAAACAAGATAAGGAAGACGGCGACCTCCGACTGGATGGAGATCGAAAAGCAGCGCGGCATATCCGTCGCCACCTCCGTCATGGCCTTTGACTATACCGGCCATAAGATCACGATCCTGGATACGCCCGGCCATCAGGACTTTGCCGAGGATACGTTCCGGACGCTAACGGCGGTAGACAGCGTCATCATCGTCATCGACGCGGCAAAAGGCGTCGAGGCGCAGACACGGAAACTGATGGAGGTGTGCCGGATGCGCAAAACGCCGGTGATCGTATTTGTCAACAAAATGGATCGCGAGGGGAAAGACCCGTTCGACCTGCTGGATGAGATAGAGGAGGAGTTGAGCATACATGTACGCCCCCTGAGCTGGCCTATTGAGATGGGGCAGCGCTTCAAAGGCGTGTATGACATCTTCCAGGAAAAACTGGAGCTGTATACGCCCAGCAAACAGTACGTCACCGAGAGTATCGCGTTTAAAGATATCGACAGCCCCGGCCTTGAAAAGCATATAGGCGTTTCGTTGGCCGTAAAATTGCGCGAAGACCTCGAGCTGATCGGGGGAGTCTATCCCGCCTTTGAGGTGGAGCGCTATCTGAAAGGGGATATCGCGCCGGTATTTTTCGGCTCGGCCTTAAACAACTTCGGGGTGAAAGAGCTGCTGGACTGCTTCGTCAGGATAGCGCCCTCGCCGCGACCGGTACAGGCGATCGAGCGTACGGTCGAACCGGAGGAGGAGCCGTTCACCGGCTTCGTCTTCAAGATCCATGCCAATATGGATCCCAATCACCGCAGTTGCATCGCTTTTGTGAAGATCTGCTCCGGGCGTTTTGAGCGGAACGTGAACTACAAACATATCCGGTTCAACAAAATGATGCGCTTTAGCAGCCCCACCGCTTTTATGGCGCAAAAGAAAGAGACGGTAGATGAAGCCTTTGCCGGCGATATTATCGGGCTTCCCGATACGGGAAACTTCAAGATCGGCGATACGCTTACCGCCGGCGAAGAGCTTCACTTCAAAGGGCTACCCAGCTTTTCGCCCGAAATGTTTAAATACATCGAGAATACCGACCCGATGAAATCCAAGCAGTTGAACAAGGGCATCGAACAGCTGACGGACGAAGGCGTCGCCCAGCTGTTTACCAACCAATTCAACGGACGCCGGATCATCGGGACGGTAGGCCAATTGCAGTTCGAGGTCATTCAATACCGGCTTCTGCACGAATACGGCGCTCAATGCAAATGGGATCCTGTCGGGTTGTACAAAGCCTGCTGGCTAGAAAGCGACAACGCGCAAGCGCTCGAAAACTTCAAGAAGCGCAAAGTACAATACCTGGCCGTCGACAAGGAGGGACGCGACGTTTACCTGGCGGATTCCGCCTACGTCCTCGCCATGGCGCAACAGGATTTTCCCGACATCAGATTCCATTTTACTTCGGAGTTTTAAACATCATGCTTCATCTTCCGTATCCGTATGCCCTGCGCTTTGACGCGCACCGAGTATACGGAAAACAACCGTCACGATAGCTATTCCGCCGAGGATAGCCATCATGACATACTTTTTTGCCTCGTCATCAAACTCGGTTGTTCCAACCAACACCAATGAGATAAAGGAGAGCATCATGACGGAGTCTGCCAAATCTTTATTTATATGTACCATCTGCCTATCCGCTATTTGTTAGTATCCGCCGGAGCGCTTAACGACTTCATCACGCCATACAAGCCGGCGCAAAGAGTGGCCATCACCACCACCAGTTTCAGGTAATCGTTCGATATGATCGAACTACAGGCCAATACGCAGCCAACGATAAGTAGGGAAATAGAAAGGTAAACACCTAATTTTGCTTTTTTAGTTGCCATAATTAATTGATTATTTTAGTTCATACTGATTAATAAAAAAAAGAAACGGGAGAACTAAACAATCAAATAATGATTTTCCGTAAGGCATATACGCGATATCCCATACGGCAAAGGAGGGAAGAGAGGTTAAGGGTTTGACAAAGGGAGACATATTCCGATACTTTGCGGCATTGTTCGGTGCGTTTCAGGCGGATATCCTGAAGCATTTTCACCGTATTCTTCAATGCACGGGCATCGGGTACCTGACTCGTAGGCTGTATATTCCGGCGCGGGGTGAGGGCGTTGCTGCTTTTCAGGTCTTTGCCGATCACCTCCATCTGGTGCTGCCAGCCGCCGCTCTTTTCTTTCAGTACCGTCTCCTGTCCCGCCATGCCGACGGCCTCACCGTCTGTCCCCTCACGGTGAAAGAACAGGACGGCAAACACGATACCGATGATGTAGAGCATGTATTTCATGCCGCAAATATAGTATGTTTTCTTATGTGAATGGAGAAAGAAATCCTCTTTTTGTTCTTATTTTTGCATCCGTTCCATAATAAAGAAGATGAGAAAGAGAAAGAATCAGCTACAAGCATGGATTGAGGCGGCAAGGCCGAAGACGCTTCCCGCTTCCGTAAGCCCGGTCTTCCTGGGTTGTGCGCTGGCTTATGCCGACGATGCGCTCAGGATCGTACCGGCGGCGTTGTGCCTTTGGGTCGCCCTGCTGGCTCAGATTGCCAGTAACTTTGCGAACGACTATTTTGATTTTAAAAAGGGGGCGGATACGGAAGAACGCCTCGGGCCGGAGCGTGCCGTCGCCTCGGGGTGGATCACGCCTAAGGCCATGTTGGGCGGAACGTTTATCGCCCTGGGGCTGGCCTGCCTGGGCGGGTTGTTCCTCTGTTACCTGGCGGGATGGGAGCTGCTCTTTGCGGGAGCCGCCATCGCGCTGTGCGTACTGGCTTACTCGGCGGGGCCTTTTCCGTTGGCCTACCATGGGTTGGGGGATGTTTGCGTCGGGGTGTTTTACGGGGTTATTCCGGTTTGCCTCACCTACTATGTGCAGGCGGCGGCGTTTAGCCCGTTGTCCTTTCCGCTCTCTCTCGCGCTGGGCTTTCTTTCCATCAACATATTGGTCGTCAATAATTACCGTGACTGCGAACAGGACAGGGCAGCCGGCAAACGCACGTCGATCGTACGGTTCGGGCGTGCCTTTGGGCGTTGGTTCTATCTGGCAAACGGGGTATTGGCGATCCTCTTTTCCCTGCCGCTTCTTCTACATACCCGCTGGTGGATACTTCTCCTGTTCGTCGCCTTTTTTTCCTTTTTCCTCTCCACATGGCGCGCGCTTTACCGCTTCCAGGGGCGCGAACTGAATGCGACGCTCGCCCGTTCGGCGGGGAACGTCCTACTGTTTACCGTCTTGCTTGCTTTCGCCTTGCTTTGCCGTTAGAATTGCTCCAGTATTTCGATCCGTTTCCGGATAGGGGGATGCGTGGCGAAGAGGCCGGAGAGGGGATTCCCAAAATGGGACTTGGGGTTCTCAATGAACAACTGGGCGACATCCTTGCGTTTGATCGCCTCCACCTCGGGGTCAAGGGCGATTTTGCGCAGGGCGCTGGCCAACGCTTGCGGCCTCTTGGTCATTTCGGCTGCCCCGGCATCGGCCATGTATTCGCGCTTCCGGGAGATGGCAAAACGCATCAAGGAAGAAAACAGGTACCCGATAGCCGCAATAACCAGCGCAATCAACACAATCACGATCGCCCCTCCCTTGTCCTTGCCGCGTGCCCTGCCGCCCGTCGTGCGGAGAAGCTGCAACCCGATCTGGGCAATCAGCGTAAAGATACCGACAAAGACGATAGAGACGATCAGCAGTTTGACGTCGTTGTTGCGGATATGGGTCAGCTCGTGGGCGATAACACCCTCCAGCTCCTCGTCGTCCAAGCGGTTGATCGCCCCCTCGGTCAGCGTGATCGTATAGCTTTTTTGATTGATCCCGCTGGCAAAAGCGTTCAGCGAATTATCGTGGATGATGTTTATTTTAGGCATCTTCATCCCCTGGCTCATGCACAGGTTCTCCACCAGGTTATACACCCGCTTATTCTCTTTCCGCTCCAACGGGGAGGCGCCCGTCGCATTCCTGATAATGCTGGTATTGGCGAAATAGGCGATGAGAAACCAGAGGAAAACCCCGGTAAGCGCATAGGGAGCGACCTCCATAAACATAAAATAGACGGCATCCACCATGTCGGCTTGCGTCGCATACTGATCCCTGGCGAGGAACGCGACGAATAAAAAGCAGAACAGGTAAAGCAGCCCGATCACCAGACAGGGGAAGAGGATAAGCAGAAACAGGGTGCGGGTATTATTCCGGCTTTTCTGGGTGTGTATCCCTATATACTTCATAGCCATCGTCCGAACGGTCAGAAGCTGATTTTGGGAGCCTCTTCATAAGCGCCCCGCTGTTCGCCCAGGTCAAACATGATCTCCTTATGAAAGCCGAACATCCCGGCAATGATATTGGAGGGGAACGTCTGGACGGCATTGTTCAGCTCTTTGGTAGCGGAATTGAAGTAGCGTCTGACGGCTGAAAGTTTGTTCTCCAGATCGGCGATCTCTTCCTGCAGATGCATAAAGTTCTGGTTCGCTTTCAGGTCGGGGTAGGCTTCAAGGGTGATGCGCATACCGGCAAGGGCGGAACTGAGGGTGTTTTCAGCAACGATCTTGTCATTAATCGTCTGTGCGCTGACGGCGCCGTTGCGTGCACTGATCACCCTGTCCAGCGTCTCCTTTTCGTGAGCGGCATACCCTTTGACGGTTTCCACCAGTTGCGGAACAAGGTCGTGCCGCTGCTTCAACTGTACGTCGATATCGGCAAACGCGTTCTCACGGTTGTTCCTCAGCTTGACCAGCGAGTTGTACATAGAGCCGACAATAACGGCCAGCACAACGATTACTCCAATAATAATAAGCCATGTCATATTCATTCGTATTTTATTTACGCAAAGATATATCTTTTTTTCCTTCCCGGATCAGAATTTACAGAATTAAAGATTTGTGTCGCCAATCATAAGGGAAATAAGGGAAGAAAAGGGCGGGACGGCGGAGCGGAGACGTTGCAGGCAACGTCTCTACAACGGAACTTATAATGACGATGAATCATAATCGACTGAAATATAACTGATAGTAACTTTTACGCCGGAGGCGTTTTCTCTAAATAACCCCGTTCAAGCAACGCGCAGAGCGGGGTATGGGAAATACCCACCATCCCCGTAACCCCGAATGGGGTTGCCC
>JAISRY010000177.1 GCA_031273385.1 Tannerellaceae bacterium
TTGCCGATGAAAACGGAAAACGCGTCGTGGTGAAAAAACCTGACAAGTGTACTGCTTGCGGAGACTGTATCCCGAAATGCAAATTCAACGCCCTCGAGATGGTAGAACGAATCCGGTAATGCGACACTTAAATTCGTGCCAAGTCAGGAGTTCTGATCTTCCATTTTATCCGAGGATTTTTCCCTCTCTTTTATACGGGGTCTACGTCGTAGTGGACGAGTAGTTGTTTGAAAGGGGGGTATTGGCGCATGTCGGTGTGGATATGATCCAGCAGTTCGCGTACGGGGGCGATGGCTGCGGTGACTTCTATCTTTAGGACGATATGCTTTACGTGGAATGTCTGCACACGGGTGATTGGCGGAGAGACCGGACCTAACACACGCTCGCCCAGACGGGTGCGCAGTTTGTCGGCGTAGAGCGAAGACATCTCTTGCAGGGAGGCTTCGTTGCGGCTACGGAGGACGAGCGTAATCAGGCGGTAGTAGGGTGGGTAGCGGAAGAGGCTTCGTTCACTCAATTGGAGTTTCACCATCTCTTCGTAGGCAAATTGCTGCGTCATCAGGATCAAGGGGTGTTCGGGCTGTGACGTTTGTAAGACGACCGTGCCCTGCTTCTCCCTCCGTCCGGCACGCCCGCTGACCTGTACCATCAACTGGTACGCGCGTTCGTGCGCCCTGAAGTCCGGGAAATTCATCAGGCTATCTGCGTTCAATATCCCCACTACCCCGACGTTGCCGAAATCCAACCCCTTGGAAAGCATTTGCGTACCGATCAGGATATGGGTCTTCCCCTTTTCAAAGTCGGCGATAATACGTTCGTACCCTGTACGTGTACGGGCGGAATCGAAATCCAGGCGTTCTACCCGTGCCGATGGGAAAAGCCGTCCGACCTCCTCTTCTATCTTCTCTGTCCCGAATCCCGACATTTTCAGGTCTCTCCCCCTGCATTGGGGACAGGTGTAGATGCGTTGTACCGAATAGCCGCAATAGTGGCAGCTGAGGCGGTTGTCGTGTTTATGGTAGGTCAGGCTGACGTCGCAATTGATGCAACGCGGCGCCCAACCGCAATCCCTGCACTCCGTCGCCGGTGCGAATCCGCGGCGGTTCTGGAACAGGATCGCCTGTTCGCCATTCTCCAACGCCTCGTTGATCTTTTGAACCAGCAGCGGGGAGAAGAGCGTATCTTTCATGATTTTCTTCCGTTTAAGCTCTTTGATATCCACGACGGTTATTTCGGGCATCAGGCAATCGGCGTAACGGGTGGTCAGTCGCACCAGTCCGTACTTGCCGCTGGTGGCGTTGTAATAGGAATCAATGGATGGCGTCGCCGAACCTAATAGGGTCTTTGCGCCATGCATACCGGCCAGTACGATCGCCGCGTTCCGGGCATGGTAGCGCGGGGCGGGATCCTGCTGTTTGTAGCTGTTTTCATGTTCTTCGTCGACGATGATAAGTCCCAGATCCTTAAAGGGGAGGAAGAGGGACGAACGCACGCCGAGGATCAGTCTCGCCTCTTTTTCATACAGGAGTTTGTTCCATACCTCCACCCGTTCGTTGTCGGAGAATTTAGAGTGGTAAACGAGCAGTTTGTCGCCGAACACTTTCGCCAGCCGTCCGGTTATTTGCGTTGTAATGGCGATTTCGGGAAGCAGGTACAAGACCTGACGCCCCTTTTTCAGTACGTCGTCGATCAGGTGGGTGTATATTTCGGTTTTCCCGCTCGACGTCACGCCATGCAACAGACAAACCTCCTTACTTTTAAAAGCATGAAGTATGCCGTTATAGGCGATCCGCTGCGCCTCCGTCAGGGAGGCAGGCTGCTCCAACCGGCAAACGGGCACCTGCAGCCGTCCGACCTCTTTCTCGTAGCTTTCCAACAAACCGCGCTTGATCAGCCCCTCCAGTACGGCAGGGGCATAACCTGACCTCTCCAGCAGCTCTTTTCGTGATAACTCTTTGGATAGTTGTGGGTTTAAGGCATGGCTTATGTCCAGGTAACAGATCAGCATAGCCTCCTGTTTGGGGGCGCGTTTTAGTTCGCTAAAGGCCTCCCTCAGCTTCTCTTCCCGGTGGTACAGTTCCGGCAACCGGACAAAGGCCTGCTTCTTGGGGACGAATCCCTGTTTCATCTCTTCGCTGATCTCCACCGCGCCGCGCGCCATCAACGAGGAGATGACCGGCACCACATTCCGTATGCCCGACTTCCGCTCCACTTCGGAGAGGGTCAGTTTCGGTTTGCCGGCAAAGGCGTCCAGTACGGTTTGTTCGTTGGGACGCAAGGGGAGGGCGGTTTCGAACGACGGGTTGCAGGTCACCGTCGTTTCGCTTTCCAGCTTCAGCCCCGAGGGGAGGGCGGCCTTATAGACGTCGCCCAGTTTACATAAATAATAGGAGGCGATCCACTCCCAAAAGCGCAGTTGGGGACGGCGGAGAACGGGCGCCGCATCCAGCAGCGCATAGAGTTCTTTCGTCTCAAAACCGGCCTCAGGCGGGCGTTCGTGTATGGAAAGGACGATGGCGGTATAGTAGCGCTTTTTCCCGAAATGCACAATCGCCCTGCATCCCGGAGCGACAGCCTTTTCCATTTCGGGAGGAATACGGTAGGTATAACTGTCCTCTAAAGGAAGCGGGAGTATTACGTTTGCGTATTTCATCTGACCGGCGAAGCCCTGCCTTTAACCTTACATTATATATATTAGAACAAAAAGGCGGCGGAAATCACCCATGTCCGGTCTTTCCCCGCTTTTGCCAAGTCGACTTTCTTGATCGAATAGTTGTTTGTCAACCCCAAGCTATAATAAAAGCCCACTTGAAGATGTTTCAGGAGTTCCACGCCTGCGCCGAGATTCACGCCGGCGGAGAATGTTTTCGTTTCGAACTGCGACTTGACATTACTGGGCATCTCCCAGAGTTTATCGCCGCTCACACAGAAATCGACATACGGGCCGGCTGCCAGGTAAGCTTTAATAATAGGAATACCGAATTTCCATTTTACATTGACCGGTATTTCTATAAAATCGTTGTTCAATGACCTCGACCGGCCATCGGCGACTACATACACCCCTTTCTGCGAATAGAGGATGGCGGCGTCTATACCCAGCCCCACATACGGAACCATCGCCTCGATCATCGGCCCGATATGGAAGCCGGTGACATTGTCCGCGTTAGCGATCTCTTTACTAAAGCGGACAGTCGATATATTCGCCCCTCCTTTTACGCCAAAACGTATTTGTGCATGGGCAGATACGGCAGTAAAAGCCATGATAACCACCCCGATAAACCCTAAAATCTTTTTCATTTCATTTCTTCTTTAAAACGTTCATCCGGCAAATTAAGGGGTTTTTCCTGTAATAAACAACATTTAATCCGTACTTTTGCAGAGTATTAAATTAGAATTGAGTATGAGTCATGATTTATTGAAAGGGAAACGGGGAGTGATATTCGGTGCGCTGAACGACCTCTCTATTGCCTGGAAAGTAGCGGAAAGAGCCGTTGAAGAAGGAGCGGTGATCACGCTGAGTAATACGCCGGTAGCCGTCCGTATGGGCGAAGTGGACGTATTGGCCAAGAAACTTAACGCAGAGGTCATACCGGCGGACGCCGCCAGTGTGGAAGACCTCGAAATAGTGTTTGAAAAATCGGTAGAGATATTGGGCGGGAAGATCGATTTCGTGCTACATTCGATCGGGATGAGCCCGAACGTGCGCAAGAAACGTACCTACGACGATCTGGATTACGACTTGCTGGAAAAGACGTTGGACGTCTCGGCGCTGTCGTTTCATAAGATGCTTCAAGTGGCCAAAAAGCAGGACGCCATCGCCCAATACGGCTCGGTGGTCGCCCTTAGTTATGTGGCGGCGCAACGGACGTTTTTCGGGTATAACGATATGGCCGACGCCAAAAGCCTGCTGGAATCCATCGCCCGCAGCTTCGGCTATATCTACGGACGCGAAAAGAATGTCCGTATCAATACGGTTTCGCAATCCCCGACGCAGACCACTGCCGGTAGCGGGATAAAGGGGATGAACCATTTGCTGGACTTTTCCGACAGGATGAGTCCGCTTGGAAATGCGACGGCGGCGGAATGTGCAGATTATTGCATCACCCTCTTCTCAGACCTTACGCGTAAGGTGACCATGCAGAACCTCTTTCACGATGGAGGCTTCTCGAGCATGGGGATGAGCCTGCGGGCGATGAACCTGTACAGCAAGGCGCTGGAGGAGTTTTGCGACGAGGAGGGACGGATTATTTATGGATAAGAATAACCGTTAATACCCCTTACAGGCCATGCTGATCAGGATCTATCCGGAAAACCCCAACCCGAGGGAGGTGAATAAAGTCGTCGACATCTTGCGCGACGGCGGGTTGGTAATCTATCCTACCGATACGGTGTATGCGATGGGATGCGATGCGTTGAATGTGCGCGCCATCGAAAAGATATGCCAAATCAAAGGGATAGACCCGCATAAGGGCGACCTGTCGATCATCTGTTACGACCTGTCGAATATCAGCGAATACGCCAAAGTCAGCAATGCGGCATTTAAGGTGATGCGGAAGAACCTCCCCGGTCCGTTCACCTTTATTTTACCCACCAGCAGCGAACTGCCCAAGATCTATAAGAACAGGAAAGAGGTCGGTATCCGTGTCCCGGACAACACGATTATCCGCCAGTTGGTCTATGAGTTGGGCAACCCCATCCTGACCACCTCCATCCACGACGACGACGACGTCATCGAATACACCACCGACCCCGAACTGATCCACGAAAAATACGAACACCAAGTCGACATCGTCATCCACGGCGGCTTCGGCGGCATAGACCCCTCCACCGTAGTCAACTGCACCACCAACGACTTCGAAGTAGTACGCCAAGGCAAAGGCGAACTGATCTTTTGAGTTGAGAATTGAGAGTTGAGAGTGGAGAGTTGAGTTAGGAATAAAAAGCCCCCAAATAAAGTTTTCGTTTTTTTGCCTTCACAGCTTCACCTTTCGTGTAACTTTTTGGCAGACAGGGAAATGTGGTGAAGGGAGGGTGAACGTAGGTGAATGTACGGTGAAACGGGGCGCTGGGGAGGCCACCCCGCCCTTATTGTGCAAATCACCGAACAACAGCTATCCGTTAGGAAAGAACGAACGAATCTCGATGGATCGCCAACTACAATAAGTGAAGACTCTCCTCCCCAACGCCCCGTTTCACCGTACATTCACCTCCCTTCACCTTTCCTTCACCATATTCCCTTATCCCCCAAAAAGTTACACGAAAGGTGAAGCTGTGAAGGCAAAAAAACGAAAACTTTATTGGGGAGGTTTTTTGCTCTATTTCTTCAATTTTGTACCAAAAAGAGTAAAATTTGTACCAAAAAGAGTAACGCATATCTACGAATATATGCTAAAGAAAAGAACAAGAAGCAGGGTCATTGCATTTATAATGACGGCACCAATTCAGCTTTCAGCCGGACGGGAGCCATTTTAAACGGGACGGGAGCTATTCTAAATAGGTCGGGAGCTATTTTTATTTGGACGGGAGCCATTCCCGGTTCTACACAATTGTATAGCCCCGGCTACCTAACTGTGTAGTCCGGCCTACACAATTGTCTGTCTCCGACTACACAATTGTCTACACCCGGCCACACAATTGTGTAATTACCGCTATCCGCTCACGCAGATAAATAAATGGAAATGACGGCGAATCGCAATCACCTGAAAATCAAATAGTACCCGTCATTGCGAACGCAGTGAAGCAATCCAGGAGTGTCCACAAAAACCTCATTTTCACCTAATTCCAAAAACAAAACAACCTGCGGTAGCTGATGAGTGCCAATATAAAACTAACCTCATTGTAATGACACATCATGGATCCAATCCATGAATGGATATTTCGGCGATACCCGCCCAGTGATTTCGGTGATACCCGCCCACTATGTGACATTTTTTGCACATGACAAAATTACTGTTTTTTTCTTAAACTCTCACCTTTTAATTCAAGTCG
>JAISRY010000143.1 GCA_031273385.1 Tannerellaceae bacterium
TCCACCTCTTCCCATTCCGAACAGAGAAGTTAAGCCCAACCACGCCGATGGTACTGCGTATAGTGGGAGAGTAGGTAACTGCCGTCTTTAGTGAAAGAGACTGATTCCTGTCAAAGGGAATCGGTCTCTTTTTTTGTTGGCTACTACGGGTTAGTGTGATGGATTTTATCTATATTTGCGGGCAATAAAATGAAATGTATAAACCTAAAAGGAGTTGAGTAATGAAAAATGCGATCATCATACACTTGTTGGGCTGTTGTGCGGCCGCTTTGTTTTCTTCGTGTAGTGAAAAGCAGAATGTACTGACGCCGTCGGAGATGGCCGATGGGTGGGAGTTGTTGTTTGATGGTAATACGCTTGATGGGTGGAGGGATTATAATGGGACTTCGCTGACGGAGCCTTGGCATGTGGTGGACGGCTGTATCCAGGCAAAAGGGGATGGCAGCGATGCCAGCGGCTATATCGTAACGGACAGGCAGTATGAAAATTTTGAATTGTCGTGGGACTGGAAGCTCTCCAAAGGCGGGAACAGCGGTATGCTCTATCATGTGGTTGAGCGTCCGCAGTATAAGGTGCCTTATGTGACGGGGCCGGAATACCAGTTGCTGGATGATGTGAATTTCCCCGACCCGATAGAGGAGTGGCAAAAGATGGGCGTTGATTATGCGATGTATCTCCCCGACCAATCGGTGATGAAAGTGTATCCTTACGGGAAGTGGAACAATTCTAAAATCGTATTCGACAACGGGCATGTGGAGCATTGGATGAACGGGGTGAAAATCCTGGAGTTTGAAGCATGGACGGATGATTGGCATGCGCGGAAGAACAGTGGTAAATGGGCGAATGCGCCGGAATACGGTTTGGCCAGGAAAGGGGTGATCTGTTTGCAGGATCATGGCTATCCCGCCTCTTTCCGTAATATAAAGATAAAGGAGCTTCCGAGGAAGACGGAGGATGTAGCGCTTTTCAACGGGGTAGACCTGACGGGTTGGGAAGCGTATGGGACGGAGCTGTGGTATGTCAAGGAGGGGCTGTTGTATTGCGAAAGCGGGCCGGACAAGAAGTATGGCTATTTGGCTACGCGCAACTATTACGACGACTTTGATTTATCCCTTGAATTTAAGCAGGAGGCCGACGGCAATTCGGGCGTATTTATCCGTTCCTTTATTGAAAAGGAGGTGAAAGTCAATGGCTGGCAGGTGGAAGTGGCTCCTAAAGGACATGATACGGGCGGCATTTACGAGTCGTACGGACGGGAGTGGCTGGCGCAGATTCCGGACGAAAAAGAGGATATCCTGAAAGAGAATGAGTGGAATACGCTTCGTGTCAGAGTTGAGGGCGATCATATCGTTACCTGGCTGAACGGCGAAGAGATGGTGAACCTCCATGACGGGAAGATAGGATCCGGGCAGGGGCGTATCGCGCTTCAGATTCATGACGGCGGCGGCATTAAAGTGGCATGGCGTAATTTGAAGTTGCGGACATTGTAGTTTTTTTATTACCTTTGCGCACTGTTATTGTTCCGTGACGGAAAAATAAAAGTTGAATGGAAAAAATTGTCCGTTATATTATATTTCCGGTTATTTTGCTTTATATGGCCGGTGTTTCAGATTTGAATGCGCAGGGTATGACAACTGCTTCCGGCGTGGTCAGGGATTCTATTACCGGGGAGGCGCTGGGTTATGCTTCTATCCTGTTTGAAAACTCTACTATCGGTGCGATGTCTGACGAGGATGGCCGGTTTAGTCTTCAAAATGATAAGGGGCTGACGCGGCTGGTTGTTTCTTCGCTTGGCTACAATACGAAAATCGTTATCTTAAAAGCGGGGCAGAGGAATACCGGTTTGGAGGTATTGATCTCCCCGACGGCGTTTGATATATCCGAAGTCGTTGTCAAGCCTACCCGCGAGCGGTATTCGCGGAAAGACAATCCGGCGGTCGAGCTGATCAGAAAGGTGATCGAGCATAAGGACGAGAACCGGATAGAGGCGAAAGACGACTACCAGGTCGAGCTGTACGAGAAGCTTTCCATGTCGTTGGACAACTTTAACCCTGACTTTGATAAGAACAAATTCATGCAAAAACTGAAGTTCATCAAGAACTATATGGATACGTCGGAGTTTAACGGAAAACCGATCCTGACCTTATCCGTCCGCGAAACGCTTTCCGACAAATACTACCGCAAGCAGCCCAAAACCCAGAAAACGATCATTAAGGCAAAACAGACCCAGGGGATCGACCAGACGATCGACGAGGGCGGCATCTCGTCCAACCTGGAAGAGATATTCCAGGGGATCGACATCTTCGATAACAACATCAACATCCTGTTGAACCGCTTTGTCAGCCCGTTGTCTTCGGCGCTGGCGACTACCTATTACAAGTATTATATTATGGATACGCTGGACGTGTCGGGCGACCGGTGCGTTGATTTGGCATTTGTCCCTGTCAATAGTGAGAGCTACGGCTTTACGGGGCGTTTGTACATTACCCTTGACGGGCATTATTCGGTGAAAAAGTTTGTGCTGGATACGCCCCGGCATATTAATCTCAACTTTGTGGATAAGCTGCGTATCGAACAGGAGTTCGTGCGTATGCCGGACAGTACGTGGGTGGTCGACAGCGAGAACACCTACGCGAACTTTTACGTTGTCAAGGGATCGCAACAGCTTTACGCCCACCAGCTGCGAACGTATAGCGGGTATGACTTCAAGGTGCAGAAAGGCGATTCCATTTTCGGGCTGTTGGGGCAGTACCATATTCTCCCTACGGCGGACGAGCAGCCTGATACGTTCTGGGTCAACAACCGCCACGTCCCGTTGCGGGAGAAAGAGAACATGCTGGATGACCTGCTGGACGAGCTGCGGAAAATCCCGGCCTTTGCGGTGATGATCAAAACCGCCGAGATCCTTATTTCGGGCTATATCCCTACGGGGCGCAACCGGCAGTCTACGCCGTTTGACTTCGGCCCGATGAATACCACTTTCAGCGCCAACCAGTTGGAGGGGCTTCGCCTGCGTGTCGGGGGGATGACCACCGCCAACCTGAATCCCCATCTGTTTGCTTCCGGCTACCTGGCCTACGGGATGGATGACCGTACGTTCAAGTATAATGCGAAGCTGACCTATAGCTTCGTCCGAAAAAAATACCACGAGGGGGAGAACCCGGTGAATAACCTGTCGTTCATCCAGGAATACGACGTCTATACGCCCGGGCAGGACTTCATCGACACGTCGAAAGACAATATGTTTGTCGCCTGGAAAGTGGGCGAGCCTGTGACGAAGATGAACTATGTCCGCAAAAGCCAGTTGCAATACGAAAAGGAGTGGCTAAACGGCCTGACGCTGAAAACATGGACGCGTATGCAGAACGAAGAGGCCGCCGGCACGCTGGAATACCTCCTGAAAGAGGGGGAGGACGACAACCTCCGGCGGAAAGAGAGCGTCTCCTCTACCGAGCTGGGCGCCCAACTGCGCTTTGCGCCGGGTGAGCGTGCCTATGGCGGGCGTATCGGGAAAGCGTCCCGCTTCAATATGGCCAAGGACGCCCCGATATTCAAGCTTTCGCACCAGACGGGGATAAAGGGGCTTTTTGGTGGTGAATACAACTATAACCGGACGGAGCTGAGCGCCGAAAAACGTGTCTGGCTCTCCTCTTTCGGACACCTGGATGCGAAGCTCAAGGCGGGAAAGGTGTGGGACGAGGTTCCTTTCCCCTTTCTGATTCTTCCAAATACCAACCAGTCCATTACGATCCAGCCGGACGCGTTCCACATGATGCGTGCACTGGAGTTTGTCGCCGACCAGTATGTCTCATTCAATGTCACCTACTACCTGAAAGGGTGGATATTGAACCGGATTCCCCTCATCAAATGGCTCAAGCTGCGCGAGGTGCTTTCCTTTAACGGTATTTACGGGAGCCTGTCCAGCAGGAACAACCCGGCTCTGAACGACGGCCTGTTCCTTTTCCCCGAGGGGACGACGGGACTGGGCGGCACGCCGTATATGGAAGCCAGCGTAGGGCTGGAGAATATCTTCAAGATTCTCCGTATCGACTACTACCGCCGGCTGACCTACCTTGGCCATTCCAACATCAAAAGGGACGGCATCCGTATTGCCCTCCGCTTCTCATTCTGACCGGTTATGACACCCAACCGCTTCGATATCAGCCCTCCCGTCAACCATTCGCCGAACGTCTGGGCGCTTCTGCCGTTGGCGGTCTTTCTGCTGACCTACCTGGTGGTCTCCCTGGTGGCGGGCGATTTCTATAAGATGCCTATCACGGTCGCTTTTGTCGTCTCTTCCGTTGTGGCGGTGGCCATTTCCAAGGGGGGAAAGGTGAGCAATAGGGTCGAGCAGTTCTGCCGTGGGGCGGCGAACAGCAACATCATGCTGATGGTGCTGATCTTTATCCTGGCGGGAGCCTTTGCGCAGACGGCGAAGACGATGGGGGCGGTCGATGCGACGGTTAATTTGACGCTGTCGGTCTTGCCTGCCCATTTCCTGGTGCCGGGTATCTTTCTGGCAGCCTGCTTCATCTCTGTTTCGGTGGGCACTTCGGTAGGGACGATCGTCGCTTTGGCGCCTGTGGCGGTGGGGATAGCCGCCAGGGCGGGGATAGCGGATGCGTTGATGCTCGGGGTGGTTGTCAGCGGCGCGATGTTTGGCGATAACCTTTCGTTTATTTCCGATACGACGATTGTGGCGACCCGCACCCAGGGCTGCCGTATGTCCGATAAGTTCAAGGTCAACGTGCGGATCGCCCTGCCGGTCGCCGTGCTCACCGTGGCGGCCTATTACCTGGCGGGAAGCGGGACGGGCGTTGCCGGTGCGCCGGAGGTGATCGAGTGGGCGAAAGTAGCGCCCTACCTGGTGGTGCTGGTGACGGCGGTATGCGGGATGAATGTGCTGCTGGTCTTGTTGGCCGGTATTCTCCTGTCGGGGCTGACGGGACTCATTACGGGAAGCTTCGATTTCTGGGAGTGGAACGCCGCCATGGGGCTTGGCATCGGTAATATGGGGGAGCTGATCATCGTCACGTTACTGGCGGGAGGCATGCTGGAGATGATCCGTTATAACGGCGGTATCGACTGGATCGTCCTGAAACTGACCTCCCGTATCCATTCTCCAAAAGGGGCGGAAGCCAGTATCGCCGGACTGGTGAGCTTTGCCAACCTCTGTACGGCGAACAACACGATCGCCCTGATCATGAGCGGTTCGATAGCGAAAGAGATTGCCGGTAAGTTCGGGGTAGATCCACGCAAAAGCGCCAGCTTGCTGGACATCTTTTCCTGCGTGGTGCAGGGCATTATCCCCTACGGCGCGCAACTGTTGATGGCTGCCGGACTGGGCGGCGTTTCCCCCATCGGCATTATGCAATACCTCTATTATCCCTACCTCCTGGGAGCAGGCGCCCTGCTTGCCATCCTGTTTAATTATCCAAGGAAATACCAAACGTCTTACAAAAGATAGTATCCGTCATTATAAGCGGGAGAACGTCATGTCGACCGAGCGCAGCGAGTGGAGACACCTCCGATCGAAAGGGCAGGCTGGTACGAACTTAGGTTGAACCGAAACCGTCGGGCGGGGGTGATGGCGTGGGTGGGGTTGAAGGGGTGTGGTGGCGGGTGGGG
>JAISRY010000224.1 GCA_031273385.1 Tannerellaceae bacterium
GAGTGGAGACACCTCAGATCGCACCCGCCTGCCCTTTCGATCGGAGATGTCTCCACTCGCTGCGCTCGGTCGACATGACGTTCTCCCGCTCGGTTCCCCCTAACGGGATTGCTATCGCCGTCATTTCCCCTTTTTGATAAACGCAGTTTATTGGGTACTCGCAATGACCCTTTCCTGTGGAATATGTACACCTTTGTGTTGGATTTCCTCTCTTTTTTCCCTTATTTACTGCTATTTTCCCCTATCCTCCACTGACGAGGGGGGATTATCCATACCTTTGCCGGTGAACCGTTTTAGAGTATAAAATAGTATGAAGTATTTAAACGTCAAAACCGGATGTGTTTTATGGGTGGTTGTGTCCTCTTTTTGTTTCAAGGGGAATGCGCAGGTGACGATCGGATCGGATTTAGCGCCGGAAAAAGCGGCCTTGTTGCAGATAAAGGAGAAACAGGCGGCGCCGGGTACGAAAGGGGCGACCGCTACGGCCGGAGGGCTTGTCCTTCCCCGTGTCGAACTGAACGGCATTCATGAGTTTGCGCTTATTCCCAACGCGACGGATGTGCAGAAGAAAGACCATACCGGGCTTCTGGTGTATAACCTGAAGACGGATGCCGCCCTCCGGATCGAAAAAGGGATCTATCTATGGAACGGCGCCAAATGGACGATGATGCAGAAGACGACGAAAACGGACGGCGTCGCGGTGAAGAAGAGTATATACCGCGCGAAAAAGCCCGACCCCTCCCATGTCGTCCATGCCGGCGTGTTTGAGTTCAGGATGACTGAACGCGCCTCCCAGTTCCGGCTGGTTCTCCCCAACAAGGACTCCTGGCCGCTCTACGGGCTTATCAACTGGGACAGGGACCGGGATATTAAGGATGAACCCGGCGGTTGGCCTGCGTCGGGAAAGAATTATGATTTCTCTTTCGGCGTACTCTCATACTCGCTGGATTCCAATGAGTGGCGTGAGATCAAAATGTGGACGTCAAATGCGGAAAAGCAGGATATTTGGTTGTCCGACGTGGAGAATGATAATATGTATCATATCCAATTTATGGTATTAGGCCCCGATGAAAGCGATCATCCGGATGCCGATAAAACGTATGCGATAATTGCCCTGAGGTATTAAATGGATAGAATACAGCATAGAAAATGAAAAGAGATATAAAGATAAAAACACTGTGGATACTATCTGCGCTGCTTCTTGTTTCGGGTGTACGGGCGCAGGTGGTCATCGGATCTTCCCTGACGCCGTCCGAACCGGCGGCATCATTGCAGATCAAGGAATACGACGCCCCCGCCGGATCGGGAGGCGCGACGGCGGACAAAGGCGGACTGCTCCTCCCCCGTGTAGAGTTGAAGAGTTTGTCGGACATCACCGTCATTCCGGCAAATGCAGGCAAGGATAAGCTCGCGAACCTTACCGGGCTTCTAATATATAATGTAAACACGTCGAATCTCGACGAGGGGATCTACGAATGGGACGGCACAAGGTGGTATTTCCTGGAACCCATTTCGGAAATATCAGGCTCTTCGTCCCGTAAAACGGTGGTAAGAGGGAACTTTACTACGGCTGCCGCCGCACCTCTCTTGCGGATGGGGATATTTGAATTTCGGCTTACCCCCTCTACGGATGTATTGAATAGGATTCCCCAATTCCGGCTTCTCCGCGATGTTCCCTCGCCTACCGTTTTCTGGTATAGCGTAACCCGGTTCTGGGATTACAATGAAATAAACAGCCCTAACCGCCCTATTCCTCAGGTCGGTTACAGTTTCGATGTCAAAGGGGATACGATTTCGCCTGTCAATTCGAGGGAATGGCGTAATGTACACAAGAGTCCGTTGAAGAAAGAGGATCAGCGGTATGAAGTCTACCTGGCCGACCCCATTTATGGCCACCTGTACCGCGTACAGTTCCTCATTTTCCAGTCGGCGCTGAAACCGGCCTATATCATATTGGCGACAGAATATTAATGGAATAAGATACGATACGATGAAAAGAATGATAGGAAAAATAATCGTGACGCTTGTCTGCCTGGGGATGCTATTCCCCGCGCTGTGCGCACAGGTGACCGTCGGGGTCGCCGAAGACCCTGCGGAGGGCGCTTTGCTGCAACTGAAAGATATCGTAGCCGCAGCAGGAGCCAGGAATGCGGACAAAGGGCTGCTCATGCCCCGTGTGGCGTTGAAGAACGACTCGACGCTCGCCCCCATGTTCCCGGATGCTTCTGCCGCTGAAAAGCTGAAACATGCGGGACTGATCGTCTATAACCTGACCGATAGCGACCCCTTGAAGGCCGGCATCATGATCTGGGACGGCTCTTCATGGAACAGCCTGAAAGCCAAAGACAGGGATGTCGATCCGGATATAAAGAAAATACTGTATAGCAGCGGTAGGGCTAAGCCGGATAAGTCCGTCTCCATCAACTCCGTCGAAGTTTCCCTCAGGCCGTATAACCCGGACGAGTACGACCCTGTCCCCCAATTCAGGGTGACTGATTCCTTTAAGCCTACCGGCACAAACCAGGCGAAATACCTCTATAACCTGACCCGCTATTGGAAGGGCGAGCAGGAGTCTGACTTTCCCGATGGGCAATTCAGTACGGATTTAATCCTGAACTCATTTACCGCAGACAACTATGCAACCCCTCAAGACTTGAGGTTTGGATTTATGACAACGAAAGAAAAGGATGAGATCTGGTTGTTGGACGACACGAACGACGCGATCTTCCATCTCCACTTCTTTGTGATGGGTTCCCAATTCGCGGTAGATAAACTATACGCCGTATTCGTCGAGCGGTATTAACGGCGCTTTTTTCAAGAAAAAATAAAAAAAACCGGAAAAGCTGTCGCATTTTCCCGGCTTGGGTGTCTTATTTATAACAAAGGGTAATATATGGGAAATGATATTGAAAAGATAAAGGAGCATCTACGGACGGTGAAAGCGATTGATGATGATATCCGCGAATATGCGTTGTATGATGTAGGGGCGGCCTACCGGAAAGTAGAGAAGAGGAAGAAACAGGTTGAGCGGAGGCGTTTGGTCACCACGTTCCTCTACCGTGCGGCTGCCGTTTTGTTGATCCCTTTATTGATGTCGACGGCTGTACTCTCCTATCTGTATGTGCGGCAGCCGGCGCAGAACGAGGCGGTCACCTACTTTACGGTCTCTTCCGCTCCCGGGACGGTGACGCAGCTCTGCCTGCCCGACAGCTCGGGGGTGTGGCTCAATGCCGGAAGTACGCTCCGCTATCCCTCCTCTTTCAGTGCGGGGGAGCGGGAGGTGCACCTGTCGGGCGAGGGCTACTTTGAAGTCAAATCAGACCTGTCGAATCCCTTTTACGTATCGGTCGGCGAGACCATGCGTGTGAAAGCCTACGGGACGAAATTCAATGTGAGTTCATACAACGACGACGCGGCGATCGAGACCGTTCTCGAATCCGGCTCCGTCGATGTACAGATCAACCGGCAATCCATCCGCCTTTCCCCATCCGAACAGGCGTCGTTCGACAAGGAAAACAAGAAAGTCGCCATCACCAGGGTGAGGATTGATGAAAAGACGTCGTGGAGAGAGGGGAGACTGATCTTCCGAAACGCAACGCTGGAAGAGGTGATCAAAAGCCTGTCGCGCCGGTACAATGTCGACATAGTTCTGCACAGAGGGACGAAAAAGAACTACAAATTCCGCGCCTCATTCTCGAACGAAACGATCACACAGGTCTTGAACTACCTGAAATTAGCCGCTCCCATAGAGTGGTCGATCGCCGAAAACCAACAACGGACAGACTCGACCTACGACGTGCAGCGCATTAACCTCTGGCTGAAGTAAGGGAAGAAGATAATAACCGATAAAAAAGAAAGGAGGCGCCAAGCAAAATCATACTAACCTGAAAAGAATAAGCAAGTACAATTGATTAATCTGGTACTTGCGTGAGATACAGTCTTTGAAATCATTTAAAAACACAAAAATCAAGTACAAACTTATGAGACAAAAAAAATCATGGAATAGACATATTCCTTATGTATTACTTAAATCGCTACATATTATGAAAGCAAGCGTACTGATTGCATTTATGGCGATAACCAATCTTCACGCAGCGGATGTATTGGTCGAAAATTCAGCGAACATCACCCTTTCGTTAAAGAACGTCACTATCGAGCAGGTGCTGGACAGGGTAGAACTGGATACGGATTATACATTCCTGTTTACCGACAGGACGGTCGACGTGGATAGGCGTGTCGATGTGGAGATTGATACAAAAAACATCCTGGACGTCCTGAAAGTTTTGTTTGACGGGACAAACGTACAGTACAGCATTGTCGACAAGCATGTGATCCTGTCGACAAAAGCAAAAACCAGCACCAACACCAATGCCAATACAGCGCCCATCTCCAATCAGGTAAACCGGATAACCGGCGTGATTGTAGACAGCCACGGCGAACCCATCCTCGGCGCAAATATCCTCGAAAAGGGGACGATCAACGGCACCATCACCGATGC
>JAISRY010000244.1 GCA_031273385.1 Tannerellaceae bacterium
TTCGCAACACAAAAAGAAGTAGACCTTTGCTTGGAACATATACGAATTAGGCATGGACAGAGGCAGAGGGATATTGACAGGTATTATACATGATTCTTATTTTACCAAAGTAGAATTAAATAGTAGATAGATGAAGAAAAGAGTGAGTGAGATGAAGAAAAGATGTGTGCTGACGGTGTTGTTATTGCCCCTCTTCCCTGTTGTGGCGCAGAATGTTCAGTTGCATTACGACACCGGATCGGCGCTGTATGGAAAAGAACTCGATGGCCGCCCGCAGCTGACCTCTACGGTGGAGATGTTCAAGCCGGATAAGTGGGGGAGTACCTTCTTTTTTATTGATATGGATTATACGGCGCAGGGGATCGTCGGCGGCTATTGGGAGATCGCGCGGGAGTTCCGTTTCTGGAAGCCGCCCTTTTCCATCCATGCCGAATACAACGGGGGGCTGACCTCGTCGTTCCCTTTCCAGAACGCCTACCTGGGCGGGCTGACCTATACCCTGGACGATGCGCGGTTCAGCAAAGGCTTTACCTTTAGCGCCATGTACAAGTATATCCAGAAGAACGAGAGCCCAAGCAATTTCCAGTTGACGGCGACCTGGTATCTCCATTTTCTGGGGAACGGCCTCTGCACCTTTACGGGCTTTGCGGACTGGTGGCGCGAAAAGACGACCGCCGGGGAGTATATCTTTATGGCCGAGCCGCAGCTCTGGGTCAACCTGAACAGGATAAAGGGGGTCGACGAACACTTTAACCTCAGCCTGGGCAGCGAAGTGGAATTAACGCATAACTTCGGTGGGCGGAAAGGGTTCTATACCATCCCTACGCTCGCCGTTAAATGGACATTTAATTGATATGTTACACAAACTATTCGGCTTCGACAGCCACCGCATGACGCTCCGTACGGAAGTAATCGCCGGCGTCACCACGTTCCTGACCATGAGTTATATCCTCGCCGTAAACCCCGCCATCCTCGGTACGACCGGTATGGACAGGGGCGCCGTATTTACGGCGACGGCCTTGGCCTCCGCTGTTGCGACGCTGCTTCTTGCCGGTATGGCCAAGCTGCCATTTGCCCAGGCGCCCAGTATGGCGCTGAATGCGTTCTTTGCCTTTACGCTGGTCGAGGGCATGGGCTATTCGTGGCAAACGGCGCTGGCGGCGATGTTCGTCGAGGGGGTGATCTTTATCCTGATCACGTTCCTCAATATCCGCGAGATCATCCTGAACAGTATCCCCTCCAACCTCCGGTACGCCATATCAGCCGGTATCGGCATGTTTATCGCCTTTATCGGGCTAAAGAATGCAGGCATTATCCAGGCTAACCCGTCGACGTTCATACAGTTGGGGGACTTTACGGCGACCTCCGTCCTGGCCATGGCGGGTATCCTGCTGAGCGGGATATTGATCGTCAAAAAGGTAAAGGGCGCCCTGTTCTACAGTATCCTGATCTGTACGCTCATCGGTATTCCGGCGGGCGTGACGACGATACCGGACGGCTTCCTGCCGGTCTCCATGCCCCATTCGCTGGCGCCGACCTTTTGCCGGTTCGACTTCTCCGGCTTTTTCACGCTCGACATGGCGATCGTCATCTTCACGCTGCTCTTTATGAATATCTTTGATACGATCGGTACGCTGGTAGGCCTTGCCTCCAAAACAGGGATCATCGACAAACAGGGAAACATCCCGCGGGTAAAAGAGGCCATGATGTCGGACGCCATCGGGACAACCGTCGGCGCCATGCTCGGCAGCTCCACGATCACCACCTACGTAGAGAGCGCCTCCGGCATAGCCGAGGGGGGACGCTCCGGCGTCACGTCGCTTGTGACCGGCCTGCTGTTCATTCTCGCCCTCTTTTTCGCCCCCGTATTCCTCTTGATCCCCAGCGCGGCGACGAGCGGTGCATTGGTATTGGTCGGGGTGTTGATGATGGAGTCGATCATCAAGATAGACATGGAAGACATTTCCGAAGCCTTACCGGCCTTTATCACCATCATCATGATGGTACTGACCTATTCGATAGCCGACGGCATGATCCTCGGACTCCTCTGCTACGTCCTGGTCAAACTCCTCTGCGGCAAACACAAAGATATAACCCTCACCATGTATATCCTAGCCGCCCTCTTCATCCTCAACTACACATTCACCTAATGAGTTGAGAATTGAGAGTGGAGAGTGGAGAGTTGAGAGGGCACATGCGAATTTGGGAAAGGGTGCGCCCTCTTCTCAAAAAGGATGCGCCCTCTTTCGGAAAAGGGTGCGCCCTGTATATAAATCTCATGGGGTTTGTCACTCTATCTCTCTATTTCCCTTAAGCTTCTTAAGTATCTTAAGCCCCTTAAACCTCCTTGAGCGGGAGATGAGCGGGGTATGGACAGGCAGCGCCGGGCATAACACTGAAAGGTGTTTCCCTTGTTTACGACTAAATCCGAGAAAGAAGATAACTAAATGCATTTCTTTAGTTTGGTCGCACCTGTCCATATTCTGAAAATTCTTTAATTCTGAAAATTCTGATTCTGACTGTGGGCAAAAAGGCTACCTTTGCATAAATTATTTTGATTTTGACGATACAGGAATTACTTGAATTATATGCCGGGCATCCGTATGTGGCGGAGGCGGGGGCGCAGCTTGACGGTCTGTCGCCGCGTCATGTGTTTTTGAAAGGCTTGAATGGGTCGGCGGCTTCGCTTGTGATCGCCTCTTTGTTTAGTCAGAGGGGAGGGTATTATGTGTGTGTGCTGAACGATTTGGATGAGGCCGGGTATTTCTATCATGATTTGATGCAGCTGGGGTGCGGGAGGGTTTATTTCTTTCCGTCGGCCTACCGGCGCGCTATAAAATACGGGCATGTGGATACGGCGAACGGGATTCTGAGGACGGAAGCGCTCAGTATGCTCCGCCATCCCGAGGCGCCGTTCATTATCGTGACCTATCCCGATGCGGTCGCCGAAAAGGTGGTCTCCGGCGAAGCGCTGAAAGCGCATACCCTGAAGATCAGCGTAGGGGAGAAAATAGATAATATGTTCGTCTCGGATGTGCTGGACGAATACGGGTTCGAGCATGTCGATTATGTGTATGAGCCCGGGCAGTATGCCATGCGGGGGAGCATCCTCGACGTCTTCTCCTTTTCGCACGAGCTGCCGTACAGGATTGATTTCTTCGGGAATGAGGTGGAGACGATCCGGCGGTTTGATGTCGAGACACAGTTGTCGAAAGAGCGGCTGGAGCATATCTATATTGTCCCCGATATGGGGAGCGCCCCCGAAGAGGCAAATGTATCCCTCCTGGATGCGCTTCCCGCGCATACCATCCTGGCCAGCCGCGACCTGGGCTGGTGCAGGGAGCGTATCGGGAGTATCCGGCTTGACGAACCGGTCGTTTCGGGGGAAGATTCGTTCGAGAACGCCGACCGGATGCGGAGCAAGCTGATCACCGAAGAGGATTTCCTCCGTTCGGCCTTGCGCTTCACGCGGATCAGCTTTGGAGCGCATCCCTTTGGGACGGCGGATGCGGTGATCCCGTTCCATACCGAGGCGCAGCCCATTTACCATAAGAACTTCGACCTCGCCGGCGAGTCGTTCCACGCCTACCTCCGGAACGGGTATACGCTCTATATCCTGAGCGATGTCGAAAAGCAGACCGCCCGCATACGCACCATCTTTGAAGACCGCAACGACGACATCCCCTTTACGGCCGTAAACAAGACGATCCACGAGGGCTTTGCCGATGAGACGCTGCGCGTATGCTTCTTTACCGACCACCAGCTGTTCGACCGCTTCCATAAGTTCAACCTGAAAAGCGACAAGGCCAGGAGCGGGAAGCTGACGCTCTCGCTGAAAGAGCTGAACCAGTTCACGAACGGCGATTATGTGGTGCATATCGACCACGGGATAGGGCAGTTCGGCGGCCTGGTGCGTACCGAGGTGAACGGCAAGATACAGGAGGCCGTCAAGCTGATCTACAAAAACAACGACATTATCTTTGTCAGCATCCACTCCCTGCACAAGCTTTCCAAGTACAAAGGGAAAGAGAGCGGCGAAGCGCCCAAGCTGAACAAGCTGGGTACCGGGGCATGGGAGAAGATGAAAGAGCGGACGAAGAAAAAGGTAAAAGATATCGCCCGCGACCTGATCCTCCTCTATTCCAAACGGAAAGAGGAGGCCGGCTTCGCGTTCAGCCCCGACAGCTTTATGCAGCACGAGCTGGAGGCCAGCTTTATCTACGAAGATACGCCCGACCAGATGAAAGCGACCTCCGACGTGAAGAGGGACATGGAGAGCGCCCGCCCGATGGATCGCCTTGTCTGCGGGGACGTCGGGTTCGGCAAGACGGAAGTCTCTATCCGCGCGGCGGCCAAAGCGGTGGCCGATAATAAGCAGGTGGCGGTGCTCGTCCCGACGACGGTGCTGGCGTTCCAGCATTACCAGACCTTTTCGGAGCGCCTGCACGACTACCCCTGCCGTATCGACTACCTCAGCCGCGCCCGTTCAGCCGGCCAGATAAAAACGATCCTCCAGGAGACGAAAGAGGGTAAGGTCGACATCCTGATCGGTACGCACCGCCTGGTGAGCAACGATGTGCGGTTTAAAGACCTCGGGCTGCTGATCATTGATGAGGAGCAGAAGTTCGGCGTGTCGGTGAAAGAGAAATTGCGCCGGATGCGTATCAATGTCGATACGCTGACGATGACGGCCACGCCGATCCCGCGTACGCTTCAATTCTCGTTGATGGGCGCAAGGGATTTGAGCAGCATCTCCACGCCTCCCCCCAACCGCTACCCCGTACAGATGGAGGTCGAACGGTTCAACCCCGATATCATCCGCGAAGCGATCAACTTCGAGATGAGCCGCAACGGGCAGGTGTTTTTCATCAACAACCGCATCCGGAATATCCATGAGATAGAGGCGGTGATCCGCCGCGAAATCCCCGACGCCCGCGTAGCCGTCGGGCACGGGCAGATGGAGCCCGACAAGCTCGAAAAGATATTGCTCGACTTTATCAACTACGAATACGACGTCCTCATCGCTACCAGTATCGTAGAGAACGGCATCGACATCCCCAACGCGAATACGATCATCATCAACAACGCCCAACAGTTCGGCCTTTCCGACCTCCACCAGTTGCGCGGACGGGTGGGGCGGAGCAACCGGAAAGCGTTCTGCTACCTCCTTTCCCCTCCCCTTTCGACGCTGAACCAGGAGGCGCGGCGGCGTTTGCAGGCGATCGAGAACTTTTCCGAGCTGGGCAGCGGCATCCATATCGCCATGCAAGACCTGGACATCCGCGGAGCCGGCAACCTGCTGGGCGCCGAACAGAGCGGCTTTATCGCCGACCTGGGGTACGAAACCTATCAAAAGATATTGGAAGAGGCTGTCGACGAACTGAAAGCCGACGAATTTTCCGGCCTGTACGACGAAGAGCGGCAGGAGGGCCAACGGGACAGCGGCAGCGGATATGTCCGCGAAACGTTTATCGACAGCGACCTGGAGCTGCGCTTCCCCCCCTTGTATGTCCCGAACGATTCGGAGCGCGTATCGCTCTACCGCGAGCTGGACAAAATGGAGGAAGAGCGGGATGTGCAGGCCTTTACCGCGCGACTGGAAGACCGCTTCGGGAAAATACCGGAAGAGGGAAAGGAGCTGATCCGCGTCGTGCATCTCCGCCGCCTGGCACGGAAGCTGGGCGTGGAAAAGCTGACGCTGAAACGGATGCAAATGAGCATTTACCTTGTCAGCAACCCCAACAGCCCCTACTACCAAAGCGAGGCGTTCGACAAACTGCTCGCCTACGTCCAGCGCTACCCGCGCGAGTGCGCCATCCGCGAACAGAACGGCAAACGCAGCATCGTCGTCAAGCATGTCCCCACGGTGGAAACAGCCTGCCGCATCATGGAAGAGATCAATCAACGGAATGTAGTCTAACACAGAAAATAATATGGGTTATGAAAAAGACAATTGTAGACCTTTTTGAAAGCGCTGTCGAGCAGTACGCCGGCAATACGTTTTTGTTGGAGAAGACGAAAGGCCGGTTTGAGCCATCGACTTACGCCGAAGTGAAAGAACAGGTATACACGCTGGGCGCCGGACTGGTCGCCCTGGGCGTGAAGAAAGGCGACCACCTGGCGCTCCTTAGCGAGGGGTGCAATGCGTGGATCGTCAGCGAACTGGCCATGTTCTATGCCGGAGCCGTCAACGTCCCGCTGAGCATCAAGCTGGAAGAGGCGAACGACCTGCTCTTCCGCCTGC
Organism: Tannerellaceae bacterium; assembly: GCA_031273385.1. Taxonomy (GTDB): domain Bacteria; phylum Bacteroidota; class Bacteroidia; order Bacteroidales; family Tannerellaceae; genus DFXE01. The sequence continues at coordinate 6,245 of JAISRY010000244.1, forward strand.
AACATGCCGACGTGAAATACATCATGGCGTCGGGCTACCAGCTAAAGAAAATACGCGCCATCATCGACCGGTTGCCGTTGGTCGAAAAGGTGATCGTGCTGAACGGGCAGCCGGCGGAGATGCAGGGGAAAGAGATCACCCTTGCGGAGGTGACGGCGCTGGGCGACCAGTGGCGGCAAGACCACCCGGCAGAGGAGTTCCTTTCCATCGGCCGGTCGCTGCAGAACGACGACCATGCCACGATTACCTATACGTCGGGGACGACGGCCAACCCGAAAGGCGTCATCCTCACGCACCGCAACTATACGGCCAACGTCGAGCAGTCGCTGACCTGCGTCGATATCGACAGCTCCTGGCGCACGCTGATTATCCTGCCGCTCGACCACTGCTTCGCCCACGTCGTCGGGTTCTATATCTTTATGTCGAAAGGCGCTTCGGTGGCCACCGTACAGGTCGGGCGTACCGG
>JAISRY010000035.1 GCA_031273385.1 Tannerellaceae bacterium
GCAGCGAGTGGAGACACCTCCGATCGCAAGGGCGGACGGGTCGATCGGAGGTGTCTCCACTCGCTGCGCTCGGTCGACATGACGTTCTTGCTTGCGCTCGGTTATAATGACGGATACTACTTGATTTTCACACGATTGCGATTCGTCGTCATTATAAGGGAGAGAGCGGGGATAGCGCCATCCTGAAAATTCTATAATCCTGAAAATTCTGATTCTGAAAATGTTCATCCTGGAAATTCTATAATCCTGAAAATTCTGATATATTTGTAGCAAATATTATGGTGGAGTATGGAAAAGAGGATGCGGTTTGTGTGGGCGCTTTCGCTCTTGTCGGCGTTGCTGGTGATCGGTGTGCAGGCCTATTGGTTATACAATCAATACCGGTATGTGGTGCAGGCCTATTCCGGTGAACTGGCTGTGAAGATATGGCAGGCCGGCGATAGGGAATATGAGGTACGCGAAGCGGAGATGAAATCATCCTACACCTACGTTGTCAACAAAAGTGCGAAACTGCAAAGGAGCGACAGCCTCTCTTCGCGGAGCAGGCAGGTTGCCTTTGCGATGTATTTAGGGGTGGATTCCCTGCAACAGCTGGATGTCCCGAAAATCATATCCGGGGACTCGGCCGTTTTGAATCTCCGGTGGGACGCTAATATGGCGGAAGACAGCCTGCAGTCGGGGATACACCGGGCGGTGGCGAACCTGAACAACCCTTTCAGGAAAGAACGCCTCGACTCCATCCTTTCGACCGTTATGCCGGAGGTGGAATATACCATTATCGACCGCCCCGAAACGGATACCACCTCCCACGCGGCCTCCCGCTGGGAGAAAGCAGGGCATATCTGGCAGCCCCGCATACGCGTTTCGTATGCCTACAGCCCGTTGGAGGGGAAAAGCGTGTGGGTGGACGTGAAAATCCCCTCGCAGCCTGTCTTCCGGAAGATGGCGGTACAGTTGGCGTTGGCTTTCGGATTGGTCTGTATCCTGACGGGATGCCTGGTGTTTCAGGTGAAGACGATATTGAGGCAGAAGAAGTTAGGCGAATTGCGCGAGAGCTTCGTCAATACGATGATCCACGAACTGAAACGGCCGGTACAGACACTGAAAACGTTCGTCGCCTTTCTTGGCAACAAGGAGATGTGCAGCGACGAGGCGGCCTCCGGGCAGGTGGTGCAGGATGCGATGTTCGAGCTGGACAACCTCTCGGCCTACCTTAATAAATTAAAGGATATGCTCCATGCCGACAACGATGCCACGCCCCTGCATATCACCTCTTTCGACCTCCAGGAGCTGACCGCGCGGGTCATTCGCCTTACGCCCCTTCCGGCAGGGAAAAAGGTCTCGTTTTCTGTCGTTTACGATATGGGCTCTTCCCCTTCGGTAGAGGCCGATCCCGTACATATCGCCAACATTCTGGACAATCTGGTTGAAAACGCCATCAAATATTCCGGCCCCGAAGTCGCCATCGAAGTCAGGGCTTTCCGCAAAGGCCGTGATTTCCTGCTGGTTGTCGACGACGACGGGATCGGTATTCCTCCCGCTGAACAGGAGAGGGTGTTCGATAAATTCTATCGCGCCTCCAACCTGCCCGACAAGCAGATACCGGGGCTGGGACTGGGATTGAGTTATGTCAAGCTGATTACGGAAGCGCACAGGGGGACGGTCTCCCTTGCCGGGCGTAGCGGCGGAGGCACATCGGTAACCCTCTGTTTTCCACAATGAAACCGCCGCTGAAAATACTTTTTGCCGATGACGACCTGAAATACTCCCTCGTCCTGAAGCGCTTTTTGGAGAAAGAGGGCTACGATGTGGCCTATACCGGCAACGGACACATGGCGCTGGAGCAGTTTCCCCTCGTGAAGCCCGACCTGGTCTTGCTGGACATCAATATGCCGGGGCTAAACGGCTTCGAGGTGGCCGCGAAGATTCGCGAAAAAGATGCGCATACGCTCATTTTCTTCCTCTCAGACCGCTCGGACAAGAACGACCGCCTGAAAGGATTCAGCCTCCGGGGCAACGATTACCTGTCCAAACCGTTCTATCCCGAAGAGCTCCTTGCCCGTATCCGGGAACGCTTCGCGATGCATACGCCGGAAAGTATGGAAGAAGAGCGGTATACGTTTGGCAATACCGTCTTTAATTATAGTGCGAACGAGCTGCGTACGGGGAATAGCAAAACGTTGATCACCTCGCGCCAGGCGGATATTTTACGCCTGTTAGCCATGAATCCGGATGTGGCGGTCAGCCGCGAAACCATCCTCTCCGCCGTTTGGGGCAACGTTTCGTACGCCAATTCGCTGGCGTTAAACGTCCAGATGACCTATCTCCGCAAGGCATTGCGTAACGACGCCGGCGTCTCCATCGTCTCGCTGACGGGCAAAGGCTATCTCCTCGCCCATACACCCCAAACTAAACGATCTCTGTAACTCCCTGAAACAGAGGCCTGATAAAAAATAAATAAAAAAAGAGTGCAAAAGATTTGGAGGGAAAGGATAGAACGCCTACTTTTGCACCCGCAATCCACGAGAGATGCACGGCGAATTTCCTCCGAAAAAGAGGGGATAGGCCAAAAGGAAAGAGTTCTTTGAAAGAGTTACATATCAACAAAGTAGTACAGGGAAAAAAGTACCGAAGAAGAGGGTTTGTCATTATGAAGGTGACATACTCCGTCAAGAAAGAAG
>JAISRY010000057.1 GCA_031273385.1 Tannerellaceae bacterium
GATGGCCAGCGCATGATGTGTTCCTCCTGCGCTTTCTTCCAGAGGGCGAAATCCACCGGATTGCGTTTTTCTTCCTGCCCCTCCAGTTCACGCGTCGTATTGAGCATATCTTCCACATGGCGGTGGGAGAGGATGCCGTATTGATGGTGCGTGTTGTATTTCTCCACGTCGAAGTAGACCGATCCGTTGCTTTCGTAGGCATATCCGTTGTCGTAGATCTCTTTGACCAGTTCGATCTGTTCGATAATATGCCCCGAAGCGTGGGGTTCTATGCTGGGGGGGAGCACATTGAGCGCCTCCATTGCTTTGCGGTAGCGGTTCAGGTAAAACTGGACGACTTCCATCGGCTCCAGCTGTTCGAGGCGGGCTTTTTTGGCGATCTTGTCTTCCCCTGCGTCCGCATCGTGTTCCAGGTGCCCCACATCCGTGATGTTGCGTACATAGCGTACCTTGTATCCCAGGTGCAGGAGGTAGCGGAAGAGCAGGTCGAATGTGATCGCCGGACGGGCGTGCCCCAAGTGTGCATCCCCATACACCGTAGGGCCGCAGACATACATTCCGGCGTATGGTTCGTGCAAGGGGATGAACGGTTCCTTCTTTCTTGTCAGCGTGTTGTAGACGCTTAATGGATGTTCCATATCTTTTAGAGGTCGTTTAAAAATTGATGTTGATACCTGCCATGACGTTAAAGCCTTGTAAGGGGTAGTCATACAGCACTTCGTACTTCTGGAACAGCAGGTTGTTGAGTTTTATATAGGCGCCGAACGTATCGTTGAAACGGTACGAGCCGGTGAAGTTCAGTTCATGGATATTCTTCATCTTTCCGGCGCTTTTTTCAACGTCATATATTCCAGGAGTGAAGTAATCGTTGTATATCATCTTATATTGATAGGTTTCGCGTCCGCCGGCTAAATAGTAGTCCAGATTGACGGATACCTTATCTATCGGTTTGACGAGAATGTTAGTCGTTATCTCCATTTTCGGACGTCCGTGGGCTTTTAGAAAGTCGGAAGAGAGGTCGAGCGACTTGTTCTTCCGGATGCTCCAGTTGTTGTAGACGCCTTTCAATGCCACTTCGATCCACTGATAAGCGTAGGCCATCTCCAGCCCTCCCCGTATGAGCGTAGAATTTAGCTGCAACACATCCGAGCTGTTTTTGAAATCGTCGATGGAAAATGTCGAGGGGGGTAAAAAGAAATGGTCGTCGCCGGTGAGCTTGTATCCGGCAAAGAGGTTGAACCAGAAGCCGGGGGCGATACCGCTTTTCAGCCCGATAACGGCATCGAGCCATACGCGCGACGGCAAGACTTTGGCGACAGGGTTGAGATACCGGTTTTCCCGCGACAGGGCATAGGCGCTGTTTGACCTCAGTTCGCCGCCGGCTTTGGCATACAGTACCGTCTTAGCCCCGACCGCGACGTCTGCCTCGGCGTTGGGGGAAACGAACAGCTTGCTGCTGTCGCCGGTATAAAACAGGACATTCGCACCGAGCTGCACATGCCAGCTCTCGCCCTCAATGCGGTAGTAGGGCGTGATCGTTCCCTCGAGGCGGTTGCTGAAGTCCGCCGTTGGGTTGTCGGATGTGGAGGGGGGTATGTTGTAGGCAAGGTAGGCCAACTTTCCGCCGATGCCGACCCGCTGGTTTCCCTTAAAAGCGGAGCTTAGGCCCAGTTTAGCCCCCATCGTATGTTCTGTAATGCCCTCATCTTGTTTCGACAACGCATATTTGCGGGAGAAATTGATATAATCGAAGTCCAGCAGATAGCCCACTTTGGCATCTTCCCGGGACGCGATGCCGGTAAATGCCTGCAAGGCCTGGTTGACCTGATTGGTCGAGATATCCGGGAAAGATAATATGGAAATCGTAGGAGAGGGCATAGGAATGGGGATTGGGGACATCCCATAATAGTTGAACGACGTATAGCCATAGTTGGCTCCCAGCTTGAAGTCCGCCTTTTTAAAGAGGTGGCGGAAGCGGATGCCTCCCAGGTTGTCGTTCAGTTTGGCTTTCACCTTTTCGGCGTCTATATAGATGTGGTGGTTATAGCTGAGTTTTCCGTTTGTCGAGCGGTGGGAGAGGAAGATGTTCAGCTGGTCTTTCTCCGTATCCAGGATATGGTAGCCGGCATCGCCGTTCAGGTTCAGGTAGGTTCCCCCTGCGGCGTGGAGATAGCCGCGGCGTTTGTTGTATGCCACATCGGCCTGGATATTTCCCGACGGGAGGAGGGTGATCTCTTTCTGCGGGTCGGCCGGTGCGGTGAACGTGGCATAGTCGATCGGCATTTTCTTCACTTCCGGCTCTTTGACTGCCGGTAGCGTATTCACCTTATTGGCGTCCCGGAGGGCGGGGTCGTACTCCTTTTCCAGTGTCATTTCGCGGTTCAAGTCCCTGTTCGCCTTCTCTTCTTCCTGTGCGGAGAGGGTGACCGAAAGGCCGATCAGCAGGATGGCGCAAATGGCTTTTGTGTTGTATCTTGTTTTCATCATGTTCATTATTTCTTTAGTTTACCCAATCTGTTTTCTATCATTGCGGCTATATCGTCGCTGCCTTTGTAGTTTTTCTGTAAATTGGCGAGGTATTGGCGTGCCTGAAAGTCATCCCCCTGGCGGATATAGATATCGGCCAAGAGGATAAACCCGCGTGCCAACCAATATTGGTGGGGCGTTCCGTTCTCGATGAATTTCATCAGTACCTCTTCCGCCTTTTTGTCTTCGTTGCCGTTGTAATACAGTTGGGCGACGAGGTATTTCGCCTCTGCGCCGTGTGCCGTGCGGGTATCTTTACTGAGCTCCAGCAGGTCGGGCAACGCCCTGTTTCCCTGGCTCATGTCGATAAAGGCTTTTGCCCGTATATAGTGGGCTTCGGACTTAATTTCGGGCGAAAGCCTGTTGTCTTTCAGCAGCTCTTCCGCCGCGGCCAGTGCATCTTGCGATTTTCCGGTATACTGTGCGCAACGCATCACGCCCAGCTTCGCCGCTTCGCGGTTTTCCGCGCTTTCGGCAATATGGAGCAGGAACTTAAAGCTTTCCAGCGCCGCCGCGTAGTCTTTGCCGATGTATTCTATTTCGGCTTTGCGGGCTAAGGATTGTTCCCTGAATTTGATGTCGCCGCTCTCCACGACTAAGCCGAAGAGGCGTTTCGCTTCATCATATTCTTTACGGGAAAAGGCGATGCTGGCCAGGTAATAGTTGGCATTGGAGCTGAAAGCGCCCGACGGGAAGTTCTGAAGATAGCTGACCAGGCTTTTGCGTGCGCTTTCGTTGTCGCTTCGCAGGAACAGCTTCTCCGCCGCCAGGTAGGTGAGCGAATCCTGTTCGGATATCTCCACGCGCGTGCTTCCGTCCAGCGAGTTGACGTATGCGGCGTATGTCCGGATATCGTTCAGTTCGATGTAAACGGATTTCAGGTCTTGCAGGGCGACGCGCGCCTCTTCGCTTCCGGGATAGTCGCGGATAACCTGTTTGTAGGCTTCGACTGCCTTTTCGGGCTGGTTGTCGTTGAAGTATAGGAGGCCTAACTGTATGCCGGCCTTACGAACGAGGCTGTTTTGCGGGAATTGCCTGATCAGGGTTTCAAAGGCTTCGGCTGCCAATGGGGTGTTTTCGAGCAGGACGTATGACCGCCCTTTCTCAAAGAGGGCGTCGGGGGCATAGCGCGATTCGGGATATTCGCGTATCAGGCGATCCATGGTGCTGACCTTTCCCTTGTAATCTTTTTGCAGGCCGAGCAGGTACCCTTTCTGGAAGACGGCATAATCGCCGGCGGAGGGCTGCAAGGCCGCGGCGCGTGTATAATACTCTTCCGCCTCGGCGAACTGCCGGTTATAAAAGAGGCAGTCGCCGATCCGGTTGTAGGCATCGGTATAGGCGGGTGCGCTGCGGTTCTGTTCGGTTTCGATATATTGGCGGAAATCCGTCAGCGCTTCGGTGTACCGGCGCATCTTGAAATGGCTGTATCCCATGTTGTAATAGGCCAGGGCATACATGTCGGTACTGCGTTGGCGGGTATTGTTCAGGTAGGTGCGGTAGTCGGCTATCGCTTTGGCGTACTCTTCCTTACGGTAGAACGATTCCCCGCGCCAGAAGCAGGCGTCGTTACGCGCTTCCGTATCATACGCGCCCATGTCGATGGCACGCGTAAAGAAACCGGCCGCTTCGTCCATATTCATATTGGCAAAGGCTTGCGTCCCCAACTGGAGCAGGACGCCCTGTTTGGCTTCCCGTATTTTTGCGCCCGGCTGTTTGATTTTCTCTATCGAGGTGAGCGCCGCCTGGTAGTTGCGGGTCGTGAGGTAGACCTCGACTAAATAGTCGTTTACCTTATCCGCATACTTGGAGTGGGGGAAGCTGTTCAGGAAGTTTTCGAATACGGCGACCGATTCCCCGAAACCGGTAAACGCCGTTTCATGCACCAGCAGGGCGTAATTATAGGTGGCCACCTCCTTTACCTGGTTGTCGAAAGAGCTGGTAGCCGCCGCTTCGAACGCCATCCGCGCGCTGTGCTTGTTATTTTGTTTCAGATAGCATTGCCCGAGGTAAAGGTAGGCGTTTTGAGTGAGCGCATCCTGCTGGCCGACGGTTTGCCCGAGCACCGTAACGGCATGGCCGTATAGCCCTTTGTTGTAATAGCAGACGCCGGCGATATACAGGTCGCCCCTTAGGGGCTTGTCGGTAGAGGAGATGTATTTGCTTAACCGCTCGATGGCTTTATCCTGGTTGCCGAGGTGGTAATAGGCGTTGCCGGCGATCCGGTTCAGCTCGCCGTTGCCCGGGCTGTCCGGGTATTCGGCGAGCAGCTCTTCCCCCTCGCTGACGACCTTATCGTACTTCCCCTGTATGAAATAGATCTGTGTCATAAAGTAGCGGGATTGTTGGCGGTATGCCGGGCTATCTTTCAGGCGGGAGAAAGCGGCCAGCGCCTCCGTATATTTCCCCGATGTGTAATCAATGTACGCTGTATAATAGGTAGCCGGTTCCCTGTATACCGTCCCGATCTGCCGTATACCGGCAAAATAGTCCTTTGCTTTCTCCAAGTCGCCTGTCTGCAACAGGGAATAGGCCAATTGATAGCTGTATTCCTCCTGCTGCGCGGCCTGGAGCAGGTCGATATTGGCTTCGTTAAACCAGAAAATCGCTTTTTCGTACTCACCCCGCCCAAAGTGGGTAGAGCCGGCGAGAAAATAGAGTTCGTTTCCATGGCGCGAGTCGGGGTAGGTATCCAAAAACCCTTTCAGTATTTCGGGGGCATCGCTTCTTCCCTGTTTGTATACGGCATAAGCCAGCATGTAATCCGCCTCCTGAACCAGCGTGGCGTCGACGGACTGTTGCCGGTATGCCGTCAGCTTATCCATGCAACCGGCATAGTTTTTCAACGTAAACAGCTCTTTTCCTTCTACAAATAGCCGGTTAGGTATTTCCGCCTGATACGACCGCTGTGCGTCTACCATATAGCTACCCAACACGAGATACAGCGGAATAAGTATTCTTCTCATCACTCCATGTGTTTATTGAGGTTATCTTTTAATAAAGCTACAAATATAGAAATTTTTCCGATTCTACACAATCGTATCCCCCCGCCGGGCGCATCCTTTCCCGAAAGAGTATGCATCCTTTTCCAAAAGAGTATGCATCCTTTCCCGAAAGAGTATGCATCCCGTCATACCCATCAACTCTCAACTCGCCTTTGGCGGCGCCTACACAGTTGTGTCGTCGGCGCTACACAGTTGTGTTGTGCCGGCTACACAACTGGGTAGCTCCGGCTACACAATTGTATTGTTTGTCGATTTTTCCTATAAGTTTTCATTTTCTCTTTTTTTCTTCACCACTCCACCATTTACTCCTCTCTTCCGAAAAACGACAATTTGAAATGCACCCATAGTGTGTATTGCAAATAAGTTTTATACTTTTGTAGCGTGATTCAAATCAGATTACTTTAAGATTAATATTCAGGATAATGAGTGCACAGACTCCTTTTTTGGTATTTTCGGGAAGCAATTCCCGTTACTTGGCAGAGAAAATCTGCAACAGTCTCGGCTGTCCGTTGGGGCAGATGAATATCCAGCATTATGCGGACGGCGAATTTTCCGTTTCGTATGAAGAATCCATTCGTGGGCGGGATGTGTTTTTGGTACAGTCGACGTTCCCCAATTCGGATAACCTGATGGAGTTGCTCTTGATGATAGATGCCGCCAAACGCGCTTCCGCACATTCGATCATTGCCGTCATCCCCTATTTCGGATGGGCGCGGCAAGACAGGAAAGACAAACCCCGCGTGTCGATCGGCGCGAAACTGATCGCCGACATGCTCAGTACGGCGGGTATAAACCGGTTGATCACGATGGATTTGCATGCCGACCAGATACAGGGCTTCTTTGATGTGCCGGTCGACCACCTCTACGCTTCATCGGTATTCCTGCAATATATCAAGAAGACGTTGCCGGTCGATAACTTAGTCATCGCCACGCCCGACGTCGGCGGGACGAAGCGGGCAAGCAGCTATTCCAAATACCTCGGTACGCCGATGGTCATCTGCCATAAATCCCGTTTGCGCGCCAACGAAGTAGCCGAGATGCGTATCATCGGGGATGTGGACGGGCTGGACGTCCTGTTGGTAGACGATATCGTCGACACCGCCGGCACCGTAACGATCGCCGCCGACCTGATGATACAGAACGGGGCAAAGTCGGTACGCGCCCTTGCCAGCCATGCCGTCATGTCCGACCCCGCCTCTACGCGTATCGACCAGTCGTCGCTAACGGAGATGATCTTCACCGATTCCATCCCATACGCCAAGAAGTGTGAGAAGGTAAAAATCCTCTCCATCGCCGGCATGTTTGCCGAAGCCATCCGCCGCGTATGCAACGACGAATCCATCAGCTCCCTCTACGTCATCAAATGAGTTGAGAGCTTTCTGAGTTGAGAGTTGAGAGTTGAGAGTTGAGAGTTGAGAGTGGCGGTGGGCTTCGCAGGCTCAGCCACCGAATTTCTCTTAAGATTCTTAAGAGGCTTAAGCTTCTTAAGAGACTTAAGAGACTTAAGAGACTTAAGAGGAGTAAGGGGCTTAAGGGAAATTCGGTGGCTGAGCCTGCGAAGCCCACCGCCACTCTCAACTCTCAACTCTCAACTCTCAACTCTCAACTCTCAACTCTCAACTCTCAACTCTCAACTCTCAACTCTCAACTATCATGCCGCTGCCGAGGCAGAGGTGGTGGGCTTTGTCGTAGACTACGCCGTATTGGCCGGGGGCTATGCCTTGGATTTTCTCTGCGGATGTTATGCGGTAGATGTCGCCGATGCGGTGGAGGAGGCCGGGGGTGAAGTCCGGCGTGTGGCGGATCTTGAAGGTGATCTCTTTTGTGTCGGCGAATGTGCCCCAGGGGTCTTCGGTGATGAAGTTGAAGCCCTGGAGGTTGATGGTTTTGCCGTATTGCGTGGCGGGGTCGTAGCCGTTGGATACATAGATGACGTTGTGCGGGATATCTTTCTTGACGACGAACCATGGGCCACCGCTGAGACCAAGCCCTTTTCGCTGTCCGATGGTGTGAAACCAGTAGCCGTTGTGCTTCCCGATGACCTTTCCGGTCTCCAGTTCGATGATTTTCCCCGGGCGTTTGCCCAGGTATCGTTCGATAAAGTCGTTGTAGTTTATTTTTCCTAAGAAACAGATGCCCTGGCTGTCTTTGCGCTGGGCGCTGGGGAGCTTCTCCCGGGCGGCGATCGTCCGGACTTCGCTTTTCATCAGGTGTCCGATGGGGAACATCAGCTTTTGGATTTGCAGGCGGGTGATTTGCGCCAGGAAGTCGGTCTGGTCTTTTACGGGGTCTTTTGCCGTGGAGAGCCAGACTTTACCGTCCGCCTCGGTGGTCGTGGCATAATGGCCGGTGGCGATGCGGTCGAAATCTTTCCCCCATCTGTCTTCAAAACAGCCGAACTTGATATAGCGGTTGCACATCATGTCGGGGTTGGGCGTCAGTCCGCGCCGGACGGAGTCGATCGTATAGCTGACCACCTTGTCCCAATATTCGTCGTGGAGCGTGACCACCTCGAAGCGGCAGCCATACTTACGGGCTATAAACGAGGTGATTTCAATGTCCTCTTCGGAGGAACAGTGCATATCCCCCTCCTTGTCCTCCATGCCGATCCTGATATAAAAGATAACGGGATCATGTCCGGCCTCTTTCAGTTGGTGAACCATCACCGAACTGTCTACCCCTCCCGATACTAATGCTGCTATTTCCATATTCTATTCCCTTACGTGCCGCAAAGATACGATCTTTTCGCCGACAAATGGGGCGGAGGGTTTGTATTTTTCGAAAGGCTTCATTACCTTTACGTCCCTATAAGAGAGAGGGGAAAGGATGTTTATGGCCATTCATATACAAACGATCGTCGGCACGATATTCTTTATGCTGTATTGCGTCACGATCCTGGGGTTGATCCTGGTGATTATTACGGAGAACCGGAATCCGCTGAAAACGATCCCGTGGGTGATCGTCCTGTTGCTGTTGCCCGGCCTGGGGCTGGTTTTCTATTTCTTTTTCGGGCAGGACAACCGCAAGCAGCGGATCATCTCGCGGCGGACGTACAAACGGATCATGAAGCGCCCCCATGCCGAAAAGCCGCCCCACGATTCGTGCGTAGTGCCCGAACGCTACCGCCCGCTGGCCGCTTTGCTTGGCCGCAACAACCAAAGTTCGCTGCTCTATGGAAGCGGCCTGGACATTTATACCCACGGGGAGGAGAAGTTCGCCGCCCTGCTCGACGCGCTCAGGCAGGCCAGGCACCATATCCATTTCCAGTACTATATTTTCAACGACGACGTGATCGGTAACCAGGTGAAAGCGCTCCTGATAGGAAAAGCGAAAGAGGGGGTGGAAGTCCGGGTATTGTATGACGACGTGGGGAGCTGGAGCGTGAAGAAGCCCTTTTTTGAGGAGATGAAAGCCGCCGGAATAGAGGTGTTCTCTTTCCTGAAAGTCGCTTTCCCCCTCCTGACAAGCAAGGTGAACTACCGGAACCACCGGAAGATCGTCGTCGTCGATGGCCTTGTCGGGTTTATCGGGGGGATGAATATCGCCGACCGCTACGTCGACGGTATCCCCTGGGGGACATGGAGGGACAACCATTTTAAGGTGAAAGGGAAAGGGGTGCATGGGCTGCAATCGGCCTTTTTAATCGACTGGTATGTAGCCAGCAAACGGTTGCTGAACGACAAACGCTACTACCCGCCGGCGCCGGTGTATAGCGACAGCATCATGCAGATCGTCACCAGCGGCCCCGTCGGCCCCTGGCGCACGTTGCTTCAGTCGGTCATCTTTATGATCACCAACGCAAAGAGCTATGTCTATATACAAACCCCCTACTTTCTGCCGACCGAGGGGCTGAACCAGGCGCTGCAGATGGCCGCCCTCGGCGGTGTGGACGTCCGCCTGATGCTGCCTAAACGTTCGGATACCAAAACGGCCAACATGGCGTCGCACTCCTTTATCGACGATATGGTAAAGGCCGGGGCAAAGGTGTTCTTCTATGAGCCGGGCTTCCTGCACGCCAAGCTGCTGGTTTCGGATAACATCCTGACCTGTATCGGTTCGGCCAATATGGACTTCCGCAGCCTGGAGCATAACTTTGAAGTCAGCGCCTTTGTCTACCAGGAGGCGTTTGCGCAGCAGATGAAGAAAGTCTTTTTGCACGATATGCGCCATTGCGAGAAGCTGATCCCCTCCCGCTGGCTAAAGCGCCCACTCAAACAGCGTATCGCCGAATCGTTTATGCGCCTGTTCTCCCCCCTCCTTTAGAGTTGAGAGTTTAGAGTTGAGAGTTTAGAGTTGAGAGTTGAGAGTTGCGGTGGGCTTCGACAGGCTCAGCCACCGAATTTCTCTTAAGAAGCTTAAGAGACTTAAGCTTCTTAAGAGACTTAAGGGGATAGGAATTAAGGGGATAAGGAGAAACTCGGTGGCTGAGCCTGTCGAAGCCCACCGCAACTCTCAACTCTCAACTCTCAACTCTCAACTCTCAACTCTCAACTCTCAACTCTCAACTCTCAACTCTATTAGCGAATAGGCTGAAATTGACGGAGCCGTATACCCGCCGCTGACTGAAGCCGGGCAGGGCGGAGAAGTCGTAGTCTTTGGAATGTTCCATGACGAAGAGGCCTCCCTCGCGTAGCAGGCCATGCGAGAGGATCAGCGAGGGCGTTTCCGCCAGCGTTGCCATGGAATAGGGTGGGTCGGCAAAGATGAAGTCAAAGCTTTGGCGGGGTAGGGAATGGAGGTAGCGGAAGACATCCCCGCGAATCAGTTTCAGGTCGTCGGCCTTTAGCTCTTTCGCCACTTTGGCGATAAAGGCGGCATGGACGCTGTCTTTCTCTACGGCTACGACGCGGCGGCATCCGCGCGACAGCAGTTCAAACGAGATCCCCCCCGTACCGGCAAACAGGTCTAAGGCATCCGCCCCATCGAGGTCGATCAGGTTCCCGATGACGTTAAAGAGGTTCTCTTTGGCAAAGTCGGTGGTCGGGCGTGCGCTGAAAGAGGAGGGCACATCAAACCGGCGGCGTCCGTATTTACCGCTTATAATGCGCATACCGACAGGGAGATTAAGTCCATGGGGGCGTGCAGGATCTCTCCCCCCAACAGGTAGGCTTCCGAGGGGATTTCGATCCGCCCGATATGGCGTATGTAGGGACGCAGCGATTCGGTAACATGGCTGCACAGCATCGCATCACCGGCCAGCGAAAGCCGGTCTGCCGACTGGTTCATCCCCGTCTGCTGCCATACGTACAGGATATAATACAGAAGATCTTCCCGCTGATCAAAGGGAAAGGTATTCACCAATAGCAGTTTGCCCTCCGTAAAGCAGGCGACGTCCATCATCCGGTGGTGCAGTACGGCATACATACCGTTGGGCTGTCCGGAGGAATAGCTCTTTATCCACAGCATAAGCTGCGGCGTAATATGGTGGATAAACGCGGGATTGCACAGCGAGCGGAGGCAAAACTCATACACCTCTTCGTTGATGCTGTAAAGAACGATGGCCTTTTCCTCTTTCAGCGGATCGCTCAGCGCCCGCTTTTCGGGAGCGGTAAAACCGAACGACAGGAGAGCCATCCCCTGCGCCTCGACATCGATCAGGTCGGGAACCAGCATATACTGCGGCGATACGGAAAGGATATGGGTACGTTTATAGGTCCACGAAAGGAAATCGTTTGCAAAGAAAACCTCTTTCAACGATGCAATATAGGGGATGGCACGGGTGAACTCCACCTCGCGGAAAAAGAAACTCTGCCCCTCGGAGGGATTGTAAGCGGAAAAAGAAAGCCCACCCGGCCGAAGCCGGATGGACATCATATACTGTTCCGAATAATCAATAGTCAACGTATCAGGAATACTGATAGTCATAGCGCGTGATGGATTTATTCCCAGTTACCGGCATTGTTATTGATTTCCGTCAGCGAACCGACGCTCAGGCCGGGGAACTTGGATTGCTTCTCCGCCTTGTCGTTCAGGTTAAATACCAATTGCTTATCCAGGTCGGATAGGTAATCATTGTACTTGACGTTCGCTTCAAAGACCTTAACCGTATAGCCCGAAGTCGAGACAAGGGTCGTCGTGTCCATAAAGAACGGCGTCTGCGTACCGGGGACGGTCTTCAGCTCATTGACGTCGTAGGACTTCCCGAACAGGGTATCTTTCGCCAATACCCAGACCGTATCACGCCTGATCAACCCTTTCTTTACAGCCTCTTTCTCCGTCATTCCCTTTTCCAACTGTTCGTCGGTCAAAACGCCCTCCTTAATCAGGAAAGGCAGCTTTTCTTCGTTCAGGAACTTGATTAAATCGTTAAAAGAGCCGGCATGTTCCTTATGCACATTCTTGTATTCAATCTGCGCCTTACGGATATCCATTAAACGGGCGATGATCGCATTCTCACGTAACTCTTTCTCCGCCTTAAATTCAATCGGCCCCATAATACTCCTGTAACACATGTAAACAAGCAGTAAAATTACGGCCACAAGCAAAACTTTCAATGCAACTTTCATGGTGAATATGTTTTTTAATTTATTTCGTTCGGCAAATTTAAAAAAGAATCTTTAATACACTATCTTTATCACCAAAAATAATGCGTACAAAATGATAAATAGTGATCCGGATAGCCGTTTTCTCTCCCATTTCCCCTATATCCCGACGGAAAACCAACGATCGGCGGCGCAAATCCTCACCGGTTTTCTCCTTTCCGGCGAGCCCGGTACGCTGTTGCTCCTCAAAGGATATGCCGGCACCGGCAAGACCTCGCTCGTCGGGGCTTTTGTGAAAACGCTGTCGGAGCTAAAGCAGAAAACCGTCCTCCTGGCCCCCACCGGACGCGCCGCAAAAGTCTTCTCCGGATATGCCGGACACCAGGCATACACGATCCACCGGAAAATCTACCGCCAGAAAACCTTTTCGAACGAACCCTCCGGCTTCTTCCCCGCCGCCAACCTGCATAAGGATACGCTATTCATCGTCGACGAAGCCTCCATGATCGCCAACGAGGGGCTGGACTCCTTCGCCTTCGGGACGGGGAGATTGCTCGATGACCTGATCCATTACGTCTATTCGGGGGAGAACTGCCGCCTGATCCTGATCGGCGACGAAGCGCAGTTGCCTCCCGTCATGCAGGCGGAAAGCCCGGCGCTCCGCCCCGAAATACTCCGAGGGTATCATTTAGATGTACGCGAGGCCGCCCTGCACCAGGTCGTCCGGCAAAGCGAATCGTCCGGTATCCTCTTCCATGCTACCCGCCTGCGGGATGCCCTCTCCTCCGGTACGGTCGCCATATTCCCCCGCCTCAGGTTAGGCCGCTTCAGCGATTTCAGGAATATAGCGGGCAGCGAGCTGATCGAAGAGATCGCCACCGCCTATAGCCGCGACGGGATGGACGAAACCATGGTGATCGTCCGCTCCAACAAGCAGGCGGCCAACTACAACAACGGCATACGCAACCGCATCCTCTACCGCGAAGAGGAGCTCTCTTCGGGCGACCGCCTCATGATCGCAAAGAACAACTACTTCTGGACGTCGGACAACAACGGGGTAGACAACAACGGAATGGACTTCATCGCCAACGGGGAGATCGTCGAGGTCGTCCGCGTCCGCCGCGTAACGGAGCAATACGGCTTCCGCTTTGCCGACGTCCTTGTCCGCTTCCAGGACTACGACATGGAGATGGAGCTGAAAATCCTCCTCGACACCCTGCACAGCGAAACCCCCGCCTTGCCCAAAGCGCAGAACGATAAACTCTTCTATACCATACTGGAAGACTACGCCGACATACCCACCAAAGCCGCCAAAATGAAAAAGATGAAAACCGACCCCTGCTACAACGCCGTACAGGTCAAGTACGCCTACGCCGTCACGTGCCACAAAGCGCAAGGCGGACAATGGATGAACGTCTTTATCGACATCGGGTACATCACCGAAGAGATGTTGGGCGAAGACTTCTACCGCTGGCTCTACACCGCCATCACCCGCGCCACAAGCCGCCTCTGTTTCGTCAACCTGCCCGAAGCCTTCTGCGAGTAGAAGCGGGGGGGAGGGCGCCCTGTCAGAAGTTCCGCCCCGTGTCCCACCAGAGGCGTGTGCCGCCGGTGTCTTGCCCGCGGAGGGCGTTGCAGAGGGCTTCGTAGAGGGGTGGGTCGGAGGTTTTCAGGCTTACGGGGAAGTTCAGGCGGCGGATCATGATGCCGGTGTCGATCTTTCCCTCGCTTTTGTTGAGCAGGACGGGGAAGAGGCGGGGGTAACCCGTGCGGCGCTGTTCCGCCCAGGCTTCGCATCCTTCGGGGTAGCAGGCGATCCATTTTTGTGTGATGATCTTTTCCAGTTTGACTTCGTCCGGTGCGCTTTCGTCCCATTTCGGGGATACGCGGCAACAGGCCTTTATGCTGTATGAGGGGTCAAAGGTGTCGGTGAAGTCACGTGCCGTACGGCCGCTCTCCAGGTAGGCGGCGGCGCCTTCCACGCCCCATTGGCCGAACGAAGCCTCCACGCCTTTGCGGTAGCAGTACGCCGCCTCTTCGTCCGACCAGCCCCTCAAGGCGGCTTCGGCGCGCAGGAACCAGGCTTCGGCGGCGGTCATCAATACCGCGTCGGAGGTTTGGGTGACCGTACTTCTGGAGTGGCGGATGTATTTGGTGTGGTTGAAGCCCGTCCCCTGGCGGATTCCCCTGAACTCGCCGGAGAATCCCTCTCCTGTGGCCGGCTCGAAGTATTTGGGCATGCGCGGGTCTTCGTACCCTCCGAGGATAGATTCCATGTTGGCGTTCATGGAGGCCTCTTTCCAGGCGGTGTTGATCTCCCCCAACGGGTTGGAGTAGCCGGTTCCGGCGGTCGATACGGCCACCAGGTCGTCGCGCTGTTCGAGCAGCCCGCCGTTTGCCGCGTCCAACGATTTCCCGGCCTCTTCCAGCGCTTTCCGAGGGTCGGCCATCGCGATCCTGACCGCCAGGCGGAGGCGTAGCGAGTTGGCGAACTTCACCCACTGCCGGTAGGTACGCTTCCCTTTCGGCATGATCATATCGAAACGGGCGAACGCCTCCTTTCCATCGTCGGCCGAAAGCAGGCGGACGGCCTCTTCCAGATCATCGAAGAACGCATAGTACGCCTCTTTCTGCGTATCGGGCATCACGCTGACCACCGATTGCCCGAAGCGCGTATAGACGACCGGCCCGTAGATGTCCGACACCCGGTGCATCAGTTCGACTTTCAGTATCTGCGATACGGCATAAAACGCCGGCACGTTCCCGCGGGTTAAGTCTTCCGCTTTCTTGACCTCGGTCAGGATATACCCGTAGGTATTTTCCCACATGGCGCCGTTCCATCCGTCGTTCAGGTGATAGACGGAGTTGCCCAGTCCGGCGTCGAAGGGCTTGTAGTCGTGCATGTAGCCGCAGAACATGTCTGCGCCGAGGTTCTGCATGACTTGGAATGGCCAGTTTTTGCCGCCTCCCCAGTCGTGGTTGAAATAGATGCCCTGCTGTACGACGCGGAGGGGAATGCCGTACATACCGAAATCGTAGGCCTGCTGTTCGTCCGTAAAGCCGGTATCATCCCTGTTATACTCTTCAAAACGCCCGGTACAGGAGGCGCCCAGGAGGCACAGAAGCCCTATACAGTATACATACTTTTGTCCCATATCACCGCAAATATACACACAAAAAAATTACGAATTACGAATTACGAATTACGAATTCAATTACGAATTACGAATTACGAATTACGAATTACGAATTCAATTACGAATTACCAATTACGAACAAAAAAGAACGTCATGTCGACCGAGCGCAGCGAGTGGAGACACCTCCGATCGCAAGGTCTGTATGTCGCACCTCTGGATTGCCGACGCTGCGTTTATAATGACGAGAATTTACAATCGGCTAAAAATCAATCAATTCTCGTCATTTCCCCTTTTTGATAAACGCAGTTTATTGGGTACTCGCAATGACGGGCGCTAGGCGTTGATTTCCATACGATTATACGACAGTAGTACCCGACATTGCGAGTCCCCAATAAACTGCGTTTATCAAAAAGGGAAATGACGGCGATTGCGTGATTTCCAGACGATTACAATCAAGTGGTATCCGTCATTGCGAACGCAGTGAAGCAATCCAGAGGTGCGTATATGTGTCCCACTCCTGGATTGCTTCACTGCGTTCGCAATGACGGATACTATTTGATTTTCAGGAGATTGTGATTCGTCGTCATTATAAACGCAGTGAAGCAATCCAGAGGTGCGACA
>JAISRY010000075.1 GCA_031273385.1 Tannerellaceae bacterium
GCGCATCGGTAAGATATTGCAGCAGGATAACGCTGTGGCTACCGGCGCTGGGCATCATTCGGTGATACAGCCCCCCGGTACCGACAGCTATTATATCGTCTATCACCGCCACCCCCTGAACGACAGGATAGGCAATCACCGCGTGACCTGCATAGACCGGATGACGTTCGACGACAAGGGGCTGATCAATCCCGTAAAAATGACCTTTGAGGGCGTAGAGAAGCAACTGATCCCTCCCGCCGGCCTCTCCGACGCCGCATTTGAGGGACGGGTGACGGCCGAAGATTTCATCATCTTCCCATGGGGCGGTATGCCGCTTCAATACACCAGGGACGGAGCATGGGGCGATATGCCCGACGCCGGCAGCATGATGAAAGACCTGTTCGACTGCGGGTACAACGCCACGGGGTTTATTCCCGTCAACTATGTCGAAGATGCCGTCCCCTACCGGCTTGCGACGATTCTTTGGGACGACCGCATCGCCTCCTACCCCGACGTAAGCCCGGAAGAGGCCGGAAAGACCGTTCAGTCGGTGCTGGATCAAATCAAGTCGCCGGAGATACGCAACAGCATCTACTCGATATATATCAAAGACGAACCGAACGCCTCGCTGTTTCCGCGGCTGGGGCTGTGGGCCGAAGCGATCAGGAAACACGGCGTATTGCCGTACATCAACCTGTTTCCCGACAACGCTTCCGACAAGCAGTTGGGATCGAACGGCTACGAAGACCACATCGACGCATTCATGAAAGCCTGCAAAGCGCAGTATATCTCCTACGACAACTACTCGCTGTACGAGGAGAACGAGTTCAGGGAAGACCGCTTTTACGGCAACCTGGAGACCGTCCGCAAAAAATCCCTGCAATACGGCATCCCGTTCTGGAACGTGATACTCGGCAATACGCACTTCCATTATGCCGACCCCACGCAGGCAACGCTCAACGTTCAGGCCTATTCCACGTTGGCATACGGCGGCAGGGGGATCGGGTATTTTACGCACTATGCGCCGGAACTCGGTAACTACCGCCTGGCGTCGATCGACCAGTTCGGCCACCGGACGAAGACATGGGAGCTGGTGCGGAACGTCAACCTGCAAATCCACGCCCTGGCGCCCGTCTATTGCCAGCTGAAAAGCGTCAACGTCTTCCATACCGGCCACGTCCCGAGAAATGCGCATGGACAGGAGTCCGCCGTTTATCTTGAATCCATCGGCGAGGGGCAGTTCCTTGTCGGCGAATTTACCGATCCCGCCGGCAAGCCCTACCTGCTCGTTGTCAACAAAGATGTGAAACACTCTGTGCAGCTGAAAGTCTCTTTCCGGAAAAAGGGGCATATCGTGCTCGTCAGCCCGTATGGACGGGGAAAGGTCAAGTTTGAGGGCGAACAGGACTGGCTCACCCCGGGCGCCGGCGCCTTGCTGACGGTAGAATAAGATGAATACCATAGCATACCATACCATGAACAAACAGTTATTTATTCTCGGTTTATCCCTCGCCATCGCTGCTTCCGCTACCGGACAGGAGGGCGAGGGTAAGCCTATGCCCGAAAAGCTACGTAACGACCGCGCCCGCGGCATCGTACTGCCCAAAAGCGACACGCATTACCAGCAAACCAAAGACTATGTCGAAGAGTTACCGGACGCCGATTACCTGCACGCCTCCGAAGCGGCGCACGAAGCGTTCCGCGACATCAAGTTTTCCATCCGCATCCATTGGGGCGTGTATGCCATGCAGGGCATCGAAGCCTCCTGGCCCTTTGTGCGGAACATGGACAACGCCGAAAAGCAGGCCTACCAACAGCTTTACAAGACATTCAACCCCGTTGGCTTCGACGCCGGGGAGTGGATGGCGTTCTTCAAACGCTGCGGTATGCAGGCGTTCGCCTTTACCAGCAAACACCACGACGGCTTTTCGATGTTCCATACCAAAACGAGGGTCAAACAACGGGCTAATTACCTCAACCCGCCGGAGCAGGCCATCGAGCCTTGCGACCTGGCCTACAGCATCGAAGAGACCCCGTTTAAGCGGGATATCGTGAAAGAGCTTTGCGACGCAGCCCACCGGAACGGCATCAAAGTCAACCTCTACTATTCGCATCCCGACTGGTACGACGCCGACTTCCGCCCCTACGTCTATCATCCGCTCACCATTGACGCCGCCCAAAAGTCAACAGACTTTGGCGCCGGTTCTTTTAGTTCGGGCAAGATCCTAACGCCCGACCCCACCCCGGAAGAGAGCGCCCGCATGGCCGCACGCCATCGCGAACAACTGCGCGAGCTGCTCACCAATTACGGGAAGATCGACATGGTTTGCCTCGACATGTGGCTGGGGCGGTACATCTGGCCTGAAACGAGGAAGACCATTAAAATGATGCGCCAACTGCAACCCGACGTCATGATCCGCGCCCGCGGCATCGGCAACTACGGCGACTATTACCAGCCGGAAGAGTTCGTCCCCCAGGGGGTGGAGAATACCAACATGCCATGGATGAGCATCTGCCTGCTCGGAAATATCTTCGCCTACGATCCCGTCGCCGAGCACTACAAGGGTACGCCCTGGATTGTCCGCCACTTAGTCGACTGCGTGGCAAAAGGGGGTAGCTTCATGGTCTGTATCGGCCCCGACGCCAACGGCAAGTTCCACCCCGAAGCCGTCCGCCAATTAGAAGAAACCGGACAGTGGCTCGCCGTCAACGGCGAGGGTATCTACGACACCCGCACCCGGCAAGTCTGGCAGTCGGACAGCATTTGGTTCACCCAAAGCAAAGACGGGAAACGGGTATATGCCTTTACGGAAAAGCTACCCGACGGACAGCTGATAGTCAAATCCGTAGAACCCGATCCCGATTCGGAAATTCATCTGTTAGGCTACAAAAAGCCCCTAAAATGGACATACCGCGACGACACACTGACGATCCACCTCCCCTCCGCCCTCAAAAAGGAGGCCAACCGCCCGTGCAAACATATATACACGTTCCGAATTTATCAGCATAATCTACCATGAACAAACGTCTATTTATCCTCGGATTATCCCTCGTCATCGCTGCTTCCGCCACCGGACAGGATGGCGGGGGCGAGTCCGTACCCGAAAAGCTCCGCAACGACCGCGCCCGCGGTATCGTGCTACCCAAGAGCGACACGCATTACCAGCAAACCATGGACTATGTCGAAGAATCGCCGGATGCCGACTACCTCCACGCCT
>JAISRY010000111.1 GCA_031273385.1 Tannerellaceae bacterium
CCCATCCACAAGATGATCTACGTAGTGGGGAATGAGCAGAACTACCATTTTCAGGTATTATCCATCCTGTTGGATAAGTTGGGCTTTTCGTTCGGGAAAGGGCTGGTGCATTTTTCGTATGGCATGGTCGAATTGCCTGAAGGGAAGATGAAGAGCCGTGAGGGAACCGTCGTGGATGCCGACGACCTGATGGATGAGATGGTCAATACGGCGCGTGAGATATCCGAGGAGCTGGGCAAGCTGGATGAGATGACGGAGGAAGAGGCCGTCAGGATTTCCCATATCGTAGGGCTGGGTTCGTTGAAGTATTTTATCCTGAAAGTAGACCCGCGAAAGAATATGGTGTTCGACCCGAAAGAGTCGATTGATTTTAACGGCAATACCGGATCCTTTATCCAGTACACATACGCACGTATCTGTTCGGTATTGCGCAAAGCCGCCGGGCAGGGGATTGGCCTGCCGAAGGAATTAGCGGGATCTATCCCTATCTCAGAGAAAGAGGAAAACCTGATACAGCTCATCGCCGGTTATGCTCCCGTCGTCAAGGAGGCCGGCAAGGAATATAGCCCGGCGCTGATCGCGAACTACATCTACGAGCTGGTCAAAGAGTATAACCAATTCTACCATGATTTCTCCATTCTCAGGGAAGAGAACAGGGAGCTGAAAGAGTTCCGCCTGGTGTTGTCGGCCAATACGGCAAAGGTCATCCGGTCGGGGATGGCATTGCTGGGGATTGAAGTCCCGGAAAGAATGTGAAAAAGGGCGGCGTTGTGCCGCCTTTTTTTATGGCCTGTCGCTTCCGTCTATGCCGAATACCAGGGATGGAGCGGCGCCCATTTCAAACGCCAATACGCCGCCTGCCGTGATCGCGGCATGGTTGATATAGGATTTGGTATAGGGTTTCCCGTTCAACGTGACATGCTGGATATACCTGTTTTCAGGACTGTTGTTATGAGCGGCTACTTCAAATGTCTTACCACCCCCTACGTTCAGGACAACCCTGTCGAAAAGAGGACTGCCGAAGACGTAGACGCCTCCTGCGGGTGCGACCTGATAAAAGCCTATTGACGAGAGGATATACCAGGCCGACATCTGCCCCACATCTTCATTTCCGCTCAGGCCGGCGGGGACGTCGCGGTAGAGCGTCGCCATCACTTCACGCGCTTTTTCGGCCGTCTTCCACGGTTGTCCGGCGTAAGGATAGAGGTAGATCACATGATGGCTGGGTTCGTTGCCATGGGCATATTGCCCGATCAGGCCTGAAATATCGGGAGAGGCTTCGGCGCCCATATCACCCGTTACGATAAAGAGGGAATCCAGTTTGCCGACAAACGCCTCTTCGCTCCCGAAAAGGTCGATCAATCCATGCACATCATGCGGGACAAGCCAGGTATATTGCCAGGCGTTCCCTTCGGTGTAGTCGTCTCCGCGATGCGAAGAGTGGAACGGGCTGAACGGTTCGCGGAATGTGCCGTCCGAAGAGAGGCCGCGCATGAATCGCGTCTGCGGGTCGAAATAGCGCCGGTACGAACGGCTCCGTTCCGAAAAATAATCGTACGTTTCCTTGTCGCCCAGTTTTTTGGCCACCTGCGCCACACACCAGTCCGCCAAGGCATATTCGAGCCCTTTGGCGACGGTTTCGTGCGACGGCTCCTTGTCGTAGGGAAGATAGCCGTATTCTTTCAACAACCCCAGCCCCCTTTCGTCGAGCAACGCCGATTGCTTCATCGCCTCAAGGGCGGCGCGTGCGTCGACATCGAAGCCTTTCAACACCAGGTCGGCCAACACCGGGATACCGGGATTCCCCACCATACAGTTCGTCTCGTTCCCCATCAGGTGCCAGACGGGGAGCTTGCCTTGCCGGCCGTAGATATCCAGCATGGTAGCCGCGATATCCGCCGCTCTTTCGGGATGGATGATCGTCATCAGCGGATGCGCCGCACGATAGGTGTCCCACAACGAAAAGGTGGTATAATTGGTAAAGGAGCGGTCGTTATACGACGTGCCGTCGGCGCCGGGGTAATCGCCGTTGACGTCACAAAAGACCGACGGCGCGACCATCGTATGGTAAAGGGCTGTATAGAAGATCTTTTTGGCGGTTTCGTCCGTCGTTTCTACCTGTATTTTATTCAGCGCTTCGTTCCAGGTACGGTCGGCTTCCGCTACGGCGCGGTCGAAATCCCAGTGGGGCAACTCGGCGTCGAGGTTCAGTTTGGCATTGGCGATGCTGACGGGCGACAAGCCCACTTTCACATAGACCGCTTCGCCGGCGGAGGTATCAAAAAAGGCCTGCCCCCAGGTTTTCCGGCCTTCCGGCGACCTCTCCTCCGTGTATACTTTCATCGGTTTGGAGAAGACGGCTGTAAAATAGACCTTCTGGTCTTTTGCCCAGCCTGTCGAATAGCGGTAGCCCGACACGACCGTATCGTTTTCTCTGACCAGATAGCCCTCTACGGGCGCATCCCAGCCGATGCCGTTTTCAAGGTCGATGATGACCCTTGCCTCATTCGAAGCGGGGAAGGTATATTTATGAAAGCCCGTCCGCTGCGTGGCGGTCAGCTCGACGTCGATACCAAACCGGTCGAGATGAACCGAGTAATACCCCGGCCTTGCGCTTTCCCTGTCGTGCGAAAAGCGGGATACCCCATCGTCGCCTGTCGCCGGCATAAAGGAGATATCGCCCAGGTCGCCGATCCCCGTCCCGCTCAGGTGGAGATGGCCGAAGCCCCTGATCGTGGAATCGCTGATATGATACCCCGAACACCAGTCCCAGCCTTGGGTAGGCTGCGTCGGGCCGAGCTGGACGAAGCCGAACGGCACGTTCGCTCCCATAAACACATGCCCATGATCGCCCGTGCCGATATAGGGATCGACATAGTGCGTCAGGCTCTCAACCTCAACGGCTACCGCCGCTTTCTCTTCCCTGCAGGAAGAGAAGAGGGCTGCCGCACCGAGCAGCGCCGGCAGGAATAAACGGATTATCTTTTTCATTTTCTGCTATGATTAGTTCTTTTTTGTACTCTTCTTCTTTTTAGAAGCCGGTTTTTCGCCGGCCGAACGGACGATCGCCATCGCATCTTCCAGCGTAAGCGCTTCGGGATGTTTTACCGTCTTGGGTATTTTGTAGTTGCTCCCTTTATAGGCGATGTAGGGGCCGAAACGGCCATTCATAATGCCCAGCTCGGGATCTTCGGCAAACGTTTTGATATGGCGCTTTTCGTCTTTCTGGCGTTTCTCGCCGATCAGCAGAATAGCCTCATCGAGCGTGATGGTGAGCGGGTTCATATCTTTCGGGATGGAGGTGAACTTGCTGTCGTGGCGGAGAAAAGGCCCGAAACGGCCAACGGCGGCGACAACGGTTTTCCCCTCATACTCCCCTATCGTACGCGGCAGGTCGAAAAGTTTGAGCGCCTCTTCCAGCGTCATGGTTTCGATGGATTGCCCTTTCATCAGGGAGGCGAATTGCGGTTTGGGAGAGGTTTTGTCCTCCGGATTAGCCGCCCCCAACTGGGCAATGGGGCCGAAACGCCCGATCTTGACAAACACCGGGTTTCCCGTCTTCGGATCAATCCCCAGTTCGCGTTCCCCCACCTTATGCTCCGTCTTGGCCGCCGAAACGGTTTCCACGATCGGGTGGAAAATGGTATAAAAATGGTCGATCACCTCCGTCCAGTTCATCTCGCCGTCGGCGATCGCGTCAAATTCCTTTTCTACGTTCGCCGTAAAGTTATAGTCCAATACATGGGGGAAATACATCATCAGGAAATCGTTCACCACCATGCCGATATCGCTTGGGATGAGCTTGTTGCGGTCGGCGCCCGCTATCTCCTGCTTCGTCTCTTCCCGGATGATGCCGCCGGCGAGCGTGATCAGCGTATAGCGGCGTTCCACCCCCTCGCGGTCTCCTTTCTCCACATAGCCGCGGTTCTGTATGGTCTGTATCGTGGGGGCATAGGTAGAGGGGCGGCCAATGCCCAGCTCTTCCATCCGGCGCACCAGGCTCGCTTCGGTGTATCGCGGAGGACGCTGCGTAAAGCGTTCGGTGGCCGTAATGTCATGCAGCGCCAACACATCATGCAGGTTGACAGCGGGTAACAACCCGTTTTCCTGCTCTTTCTCATGCTCGTCGTCGACGCTTTCGCGGTAGGCCTGCAGAAAACCGTCGAACGTGAGGACTTCGCCCACGGCGGTAAATTTCTCTTTCTGCCCCGATATATCTACGGAGATCGTCGTCCGTTCCAGTTCGGCGTCCGCCATTTGGCTGGCGATCGTCCGTTTGCGGATCAACTCGTAAAGCTTCTTCTCCTGGGGGGTGCCGCTGATATCGGTTTGGCTGATATAGGTCGGGCGGATGGCTTCGTGCGCCTCCTGCGCGCCTTTGCTTTTTGTGGTATACTTGCGCGCCTTATAATATTTCTCGCCGTATGTTTCGAGGATGGCCTCTTTCGCCGTCCCCAGCGCCAGATTGCTCAGGTTGACCGAATCGGTACGCATATAGGTGATCAATCCCGATTCGTACAAACGTTGGGCGATCATCATGGTTTGCGAAACGGAATAGCCCAGCTTGCGGGCGGCCTCCTGCTGCAATGTCGACGTGGTAAAAGGGGGAGCGGGCGATTTCTTTACCGGCTTTTTCGTGATATCGTCGATGGTAAAAGAGGCGTTCCGGCATGATTCCAGAAAGGCGTTGGCCTCCTCTTTGGTTTGCAGCCTCCTGTTCAGCTCCGCTTTAAGCGGCGTACTCCCGTCCGGAAGTATAAAACCGGCGATCACGCGGAATGAGGCTTCGGCGACAAAATCATTGATTTCCCGTTCGCGTTCGACGATCAAACGAACGGCCACCGATTGCACACGCCCTGCCGACAACGCCGGCTTCACTTTCCGCCACAGGATGGGCGAGAGCTCAAACCCGACGATCCTGTCCAGTACCCTTCGCGCTTGCTGGGCGTCTACCAGGTGTATGTCGATGCTTCTGGGCGTGTCGATGGCGTGCAGAATGGCATTTTTGGTGATTTCGTGAAAAACGATCCGTTTTGTTTTTTCCGGTTGCAGCTTCAACACTTCGCTTAAATGCCAGGATATGGCTTCTCCCTCGCGGTCTTCATCGGAGGCGAGCCATACGGTATTGGCCTTTTTCGCTGCTGATTTTAATTCGGCTACCAGTTTTTTCTTCTCATCCGGTATCACATACTGGGGGGTGTAGTTATTTTCAATCTCTACACTAAACTCTTTTGCCTTTAAATCACGAATATGGCCATAGCTCGACATGACTCTAAAATCCTTCCCTAAGAATTTTTCAATAGTCTTTGCTTTGGCCGGAGATTCCACGATTACGAGTTGATTCTGCATATCTTCATATATTTCTGTTAGAAAACGACTGCAAACTTACATAAATAATTGAAGTATGCGAAGTTTGTGGAAGAAAAAATAGGATAAACAAGCGGAAATGGCAGGAGTTTCCGCCATTGCCCGTAATCGCTTGGCGATACCAAAAGAACAAACTTTTGACAAAATGTCATGGGGTGAGCGTATAGCCGTATGCCGGCAAAACGTCTATTTGTTTGCCGTTTTGTATATAGGCGTCTTTCTGGTTATAGGTGATGATCAGGCCTTTGTCGCAATGGAAAAAGTCCATGGCTCCCTGTAAGCCGCGCTGCTCACGTTCCCTGTTTTCGGGCGTTAGTTCGTAGCAAACTTGTACCAACTGCTCTATTTTCCCGTTTTCCATGACGACAAAATCACATTCACAGCCGTTTTCGTTGAAATAATAGATCTCTTTCCCCGATTGCCGGAGATGCCAATAGATCATATTTTCAAGCGAATGGCCGTAATCTTTTGTAAATGATATGGAGGCGATTTTTATGATTCCGGGATCTATCACATACACCTTACGCGGGTTGACGGACTGTGCTTTGGCCGAATAACTGAATTTCGGCATGAAGCTGACCAAATAGGTGTCTTCCAAATAGGAGAAGTACTCCAGCATGGTCGCTATCTTTATCCCTAACGGCTGTTGTAACTTGCTTGCCGTAACAAGATTACCAACGTTTGACACTAAAAAGACCGCAAGACGCTTCAACGCGCGGACATCCCGGATGCCATGCCTGACCACAATATCACGGTTCAGGATATCCTGAAACAAAGCGGTCAGGATATCCGTGTTTTTGGTTTTGACATATTCGGGAAAACCGCCTGTATCCATGTATTTTTGCCATGAATGAACATCGGGCGGCAAGGATTTGAACGACAGAAATTCGCGGTACGAGAAAGGGAAAAGTTCCTTTGTGATGTGCCGTCCCGTGAGTTTTGTGCCTAATTCGCGACTGAGCAACGAGGCATTGGAGCCTGTGATCACGATCTTAAATCCCTCATCCAGTTTTTGCCTGACATACAATTCCCAATGAGGGATCACCTGTATCTCGTCAAGAAACAACACATCGCTTTTTGAACCGGCAATGATGTGGTCTAACAATTGAAAATCAGCTAATTCAAAACCGAACAGCCGCGGATCGTCAAAGTTCAGGTAGAGTGTGTGTTGCTTATCGCATTTCAGTAATTGAAGCAACAGGGTGCTTTTCCCACATCGGCGAATGCCTGAAATGATCAATGCATGGGTTCGTATGTCGGGCAGTGCGGGCAGTAACTCTCGTTGCAATCCGGTGCCCTGACGTTGCATCCTGCGCCGTTGCGCGTCTATTACTTGCTGTATGACTGTTTGTTGTATCATAATTTATTTTTGCTTTAGGAAGTATAAAGGTACAACTTTATTTATTACTAACAAACAAATCTATTCATTACTAATAAATAAGTGTGTTTGTCGCAATCTGCAATTCATTATCTTTACTCCCGTTTTGCTGCATTTTTGAAAGGAAAAGGAAGAAAAAACTTTCAAATTCTTTGTTCGTATGGATTATTGTTCTACATTTGCGACGGTAAAATTAAAATGAAACGGATAGATAATGGGTTATAACTTTTTACATGGTTTTCTCGTGGTGCGCTTTCTAGTCATTAGCAGGTGAGGAGAAAGGTGTGTAAGAAATTATAAGTGATCAGCATATTCTTAAAGGCCTTTCTCCTCGCAGGGAAAGGCCTTTTTTATTGGAAAGATCGAATGGAGAAAATGACATTACGCAGCTTAGGCAGCACAGAGGGACGCCGGATGGCGGGAGCGCGCGCTTTATGGCGTGCCAATGGTATGACGGAAGAGCAGATGGGGAAACCGATTATTGCCGTCGTCAACTCGTTTACGCAGTTTGTGCCCGGACATGTACACCTGCATGATATCGGGCAGCAGGTGAAGGAGGAGATCGGGAAGTTGGGATGCTTTGCCGCCGAATTTAATACGATAGCCATCGACGATGGTATCGCCATGGGGCACGACGGTATGCTCTATTCCCTCCCCTCGCGCGATCTGATCGCCGACAGCGTGGAATATATGGTGAACGCCCATAAAGCGGACGCCATGATCTGTATCAGCAATTGCGACAAGATTACCCCCGGTATGCTGATGGCTGCCATGCGGCTGAATATACCGGCCGTTTTTGTGTCGGGGGGGCCGATGGAGGCCGGGGAGGCGGATGGCCGTTCGCTCGACCTGATCGACGTGATGGTGGAGGCGGCAGACGATTCCGTCAGCGATGAACGGATCGAACGGATCGAACGGTCGGCCTGCCCCGGATGCGGCAGTTGTTCGGGGATGTTTACCGCCAACTCCATGAACTGCCTGAACGAGGCGATCGGCCTGGCTTTGCCGGGGAACGGGACGATCGTCGCCACACATGCCAACCGTACCCGCCTGTTCCA
>JAISRY010000137.1 GCA_031273385.1 Tannerellaceae bacterium
TACCCAATAAACTGCGTTTATCAAAAAGGGGAAATGACGAGAATTGATTGATTTTTAGCCGATTGTAAATTCTCGTCATTATAAACGCAGTGAAGCAATCCAGGAGTGCGACACACAGACGCACTTCTGGATTGCTTCACTGCGTTCGCAATGACGGGAACTGCTTAATTGTAATCGGCTGGAAAACAACGCTATCGCCGTCATTTCCCTTTTTGATAAACCTGGTTTATTGGGCGCTCGCCCTTAGGATGATAAGATCGTTCCTGCGCCGGACTAAGAGATGAGTAACGAAGAACTCATACTTTGTTCGTAAACAACTATTGTTCAGGTCGGCACAAACTAATGGTTTCACAGCTGTGAGGCGATCTCTTCACAGCTGTGATCCGATCGCCCAACAGCTGTGAAGCGATCGCCTCACAGCTGTGAAACCATTAGTTGTTCCCGACCTATTCATTAGTTCCTCCCGATGTAATCATTAGTCCCTCGTTATGTAATCATTAGTTTCTACCGAGCAAAATGCAAATTACTCGGCATCCAATTGAGATTTTCTCGGGAGCTAATTTTCTGCTATTTTATTGATAAATAGTTAGTTATTTGTTTGGTGAAACCCCATTTCGTGTTGTATATTCGCGCTGAATTTTAAATTATAATCGTATGATAAAAGACTCAATCAAACTTTTTTTGAGGCGTATTTATGGAAACCTGTTTCCGGTAGTGATGAAAAATAATGAACCCGTGCCGGCAGGATACGGCAAGGCGGTAGTGGAAAGAAAACCGTCGGAGCGGAAAAGGACGGACGGGGAAACGCCGATGTTGCAGCAGATGGAAGATTTTCTGAAAAAGCATTATCTGTTTCGTTACAACCGGTTGACCGAAACGACGGAGTTTCGGGGAAAAAGGCGGGCGAGAGAACCTTTCCGCTTAGTCGGGCAGCGCGAATTAAACACATTTTGCCTTGATGCACAGCGCCATGGGTTGGATTGTTGGGACAGGGATATTGCACGCTATGTTCATTCGGAACGTATCCCCTCTTACCATCCGTTTCATACCTGGATGAACGGCCTCCCCAGTTGGGATGGGACGGACAGGGTCGACGCCCTGGCGCAACGGGTATCCGATTCGCCGTTGTGGGTAGAAAGTTTTCACCGTTGGATGCTGGGACTGGCGGCACAGTGGGAGGGGCGCGACTCGCTTCATGCCAACAGTGTGGCGCCGGTGCTGGTCAGCCGCAGGCAGGGCATGCACAAATCCACCTTTTGCCGCATGTTGGTGCCCCCCTCCTTGCAAGGGTACTATACCGACAGCTTCGATCCGGGTATTTCTTCCGGCTCGGAGCAGAAACTGACGGCGTTCGGCCTGATCAACATCGACGAACTGGATAAGCTGTCGGACAAGAAGATGGCGCTACTCAAGAACCTGATGCAGATGGCAAAAATGAATATCCGCAAAGCGCACAAGAAAAATTTCGACCCACTTCCCCGCCTGGCCTCGTTCATTGCCACATCGAACAGAAAAGACCTGTTGACCGACCCGACCGGAAGCCGCCGTTTCCTCTGCGTCGAGGTGAAACAAAAGATCGACTGTTCGCCCATCGACTACGAACAGCTCTATGCCCAGTTGAAGTCGGAGCTTTCCGCCGGTGTGCGCCATTGGTTTACGACCGAAGAAGAGACGGCGATTATGGAGAACAACGCCCCTTTCCGCCGGCAGGGGATGGAGGAAGATGTGTTTCACCGCTGCTTTCGTTTTCCTGAAAGCGGCGAGAAAGGCGAGCTGCTTTCCGCCGCCTGTATCTTCGACATACTGAAACGGACTAACCCTTCCGCCATGCGCGAAGTGACCGCTTATGCGTTCAGCCGTTTGCTTCCCGCCATAGGCGCCCCTCGCGTACATACTAAACATGGCAACCTGTACCACCTTATCCCCCTCCATCCACGCCGCGCCGCCCTATCAACCGAACGCTAAGCCCTCCTTTCACCTCCTTTCACCCTCCCTTCACCACATTCAGCTATTTGTCAATGTGTTACGCGGAAGGTGAAGGGGTGAAGGGAGAAAAAAGCAAAACATTATTGGGTGAGGGAGAAGCGGATGGTGATGCCGTAGCTGGAGTTGGTGGTGGGGTAGGCGTTGCTGGAGACTAAGGGCTGGTTGATTTGGAGGTCGTAGAATGCGCGGAGGGTTAGGGAGCGGCTTAGGCCGTATTCGGCGGAGAACTGGATGACTTTGGCCTGGTTGCCGCTGGTGGCTTGGGTGAGGTTGTCGGATATTTTGCGGATCAGGGACTGCATTTTCTTGTAGGAATAATCCAGTTTGACGGTCAGGTCGTTGCTGAAATCACGGCTTTTCTTCATTTTCAGTATCTTGTTGAACTCGGCGTAGGTGTATCCGACGCCGACTTTGTATTCGTCGGAGACGGCTTCGATGATCTGGTAGGAGGAGATGTTGAGGTTCAGGGTGCGGGTCGTCCGGTAGTCGGCCTGCAGCGTGATGTTGTTCAGGAGGGTTCCCTCGACGCCGAACAGCGGGGTGAATCCCTCGATGATGCTCACCGTCCCGATGACGTAGGGCGAAGAGGGCAGGATGTCGTTGGTCTGTTTGTCGAGCGTAAAGCCCAGGCCGTTACCGGCGCTGACCCAGTCGAGCGACGAGTTGTAGCTTCCCACCGAATAGGAGCCGCGGTATTGGTGGCTCAGGACGACGCTTTTGAAGTACTTCTTTATGCCCGGCAAGCGCACCAGTCCGTCGTAGGTGATGCGCCAGTTCGGTAGCAGGCTGGCGAGCGAGGGAAAGGGCGAGAGTGTGATGCTCTTTGCGCTTCTCCCGGTATAGGCCGCCAGGAATGCGGGGATCAGCACATCCGTCGCGTTCTCTTTGACGCCGCCATTGAGGGGGCTGTAGGGTTGGCCGGCGAACGAGGTGCCGGCGAAGAATCCGGTCTGTGGATAGGAGGTGCCGGCGTAGGCGTTTTCCAGGCGTTCGGCGATGATTTTCCGGTTGTTCAGAAAGGTCTCGAACGTGGGGGAGGCGTAGCCGTTCTGGGCATTGCCGATGCCTTTGAACGATGTCCCGAGGGCGATCGTCGTCATGGTAAAGGTGCCGCCGTAGATCTCGGGACGTCCTTTGTACATGTATTGAACGGTGGTGTTGCGGGTATCGACGCGGTCTACGTTGAGGTTGATCTTCAGCCCTGCGGCAGGCTCAAGGAACATGGTTGCTTTCAGGTTCTTGGCGCTGTTGATGATGGCGGGGTTGATGTTGTTGCTATTCATGACGAGGTGGTCCCTTGCGATCAGCTTGTCGATATAGCTCCGGTTGGTGGCGCCGAAAGCGAACCCCAGGCCGGGCGTCAGTCCGCCGGTAGAGCGCCCTTGCCCGAACATATCGCCGATTTCGGGGCGGAACCCGGGGATCATCATCCCGTCGGTCAGCGTGTATTGGATCCCCATCTGGCGGATCATCATCAGGAAACGGGCGCCATATTCGGCCGTTTGGTAGAGGAAGTTCTCCGAAAGGGGCGGCTTGGGGTAGACGGTGACGTTGAGCTTTGCGGTGTCGCGGTTCAGGATGCGGATCTGCGTATCGTCGACGGCTTTGAACTTGACGGTATAACGCTTGCCGCCGGCGCCTTTTGCGGTGACGAGCAGCCGTTTCGTTTTCAGGTCATGCTTGAGAAAGGTTGCGCTGTCGGGGCTGAGCTGAACCTCTTTCTCGACTTTCTTCTGCCGGTTCCTGTCCGCTGCGGTTTGGGGGAGTCCGGTGCGGTTACGGGTTGCCGGTGCGGTGCGTGTGGAGCCGGAGAATTTCTGGTTGACGGAGCGCAGGAATTTGCTTTTGTTGTAGAGGTTGACCAGGCCGAAATTGGCCTGTATTCCCTCTTCGCGGTGGTTGCGGATGATGTTTCCCAGCTCGGTATTGGTGTCGATGATGGCGCCGCGATCCCAGTTGTAGGTGGCGTTGTAGGTGATGCCGGTGGTCATCCAGTCGAGCCCGGGCAGGCGTTGGAACGGCACGTTCCAGGTTACTTTCAGCGACTGGTCGTATTTCATGGGCGTCCCCAGATCGGCGATGCTTTGCCGGATGGAGTCTTTCCATACCTGGTATTGGTCGGGGTTTAGGCGTTTGTTGACCTGTACGTGCGGCTCTTCGATGCGGGCGTTGGTGCCGGAGGTGAACGTGGCTTTCAGGTCGTTGGTGAAGTTCCAGGAGAGGGAGAACGCCCTGTCCCAATAGAAGTTCTGGCTGAAAGAGACGGGCAGGTTGTTGCTTCCCGTCGTGTTGTTGAGGTCGCGCAGCTGTATCTCGTAGTAGTTCCTGACGAGGGATGTCTGGAAGGTGATGGTTGCCGGCAGGTAGCTAATGCTCAACTGCTTGAGGTAATTGTTGTTTTGCTTTAGCTTCTCGAACGGGCGGAGCGGCTTGGCGTATGGCGTATAGGTGTAGCCGAAATTGGCGCGGTAGTCTTTGGTCGTCTCGTACTCGGTATCGGGCTTGTTGCGCTGGCTTTCGCTGTAGGAATAGCCGAGCGAGAAGTTGGCGGGATCGTAGGGCATCGGGTTCTTGCTGCGTATGTCGACTTTGACGTTGTTGAGGGCGATGCTTTTGGTGTTTGTCCGTTCGCGGGCGAAGTTGAGGATGGAGTCCCTTTCGCTTTTCGTGGCTACGGCATCCAACGCCTCCTTGAGCTTGACGTCCTGATCGAGGGGATTGTATTTCGGGTCGATGACCTCTTTCGAGTAGGCATAGTAGAGGGGGATACTGACGTTGGTTTTGGCGGGGAAGAATTTGCCCAGCTCGACGGAGGTGGCGACGCTGTATTGCGTGTAGTCGTCGAGGCGGCGTTGGTTGAGCGTCTGATCCAGCCCGCCGAAACCGGCCGTCTCGATGCGCCCTGCCAGGTTGACCGTTCCGAGGTCGGAGAGGGCGATGTTGAGGCTTCCGTTGGCCGCCCATCCGCCCGATTCGTTGAAGTCGGAGATGCGCAATTCGTTGATCCATACTTCGGCGCTTTTGAGGCTGTTGGAGTTGTTGCGTATCCCGATCATGATCACCTTTACTTCCGCCAGGCTGGGGTTGCCTACTACGGTGACGGTATTGCGGGTATTGTCGGGATCGTATTCCGAATAGGGCGTCTGGTAGGTGACGCCGCCTACGCCCTCGCTCTTTGCACGGTTGCGGCGGAGCTTGAGGCCGGTCAGCGTTTCGAGGCGGAAGTCCAGCAGGTTGTTCCTTGGCCAGACGGCCTCCTGGTCGCCGGCGTTGTTGGTGTTGTAGGTGTTGCTGTGGGGGGTAAGGGCGAGCGGGACTTCATACTCGTAATAGTTGTTTTTATAGTCGGAGCCTAAGCGGATAAAGACCGACAGCTCGTCGTTGCGGAGGTCTGTCACGTCGTTGATAAGCGCTTCGGCATGTGTAAAGAGTTGCATCCGCTTGTATTGGCGGAAGTCGTAG
This sequence comes from Tannerellaceae bacterium, assembly GCA_031273385.1. Lineage (GTDB taxonomy): Bacteria > Bacteroidota > Bacteroidia > Bacteroidales > Tannerellaceae > DFXE01. The sequence goes on from JAISRY010000137.1 coordinate 5,449, forward strand.
AATGTATTCTTATAGACCGCCCGTGCATCCTGCGAGGCGAGGTTGGTGATCTTCATGGAGAGCGCCTGCTCGTTCTGTTTCGTGATCTGTGGCTGCCCGGGGTCGATCATGCGCGTGATGCCCGGCGGCAAGACATAGTTGACGGGCTGGCGGTCGCCGTTCTCTTCGATATTGACGGTCGAGACGTCCAGCGTCCCGTTGATCGCGGGGGCTGTCCCTCTCCTGGCGAGGTCTTGCCCATAGCTGCGCCACTCTCCCCGCACCAGTTTGAACGTCCCGAAACGGAGGATGGTCGTGTCGCGGAATCCGGTCATATAGAGCCGCATGAAACGGATGGTCTTAAAGTCGCGGATAGACCCGACGGCCCGGGTATACTCCTTTACCGGCACCTTGAACTGATACCATGTGACGCTCTCCTCCCCGGAGTTTTCCAACCGCACGGTGGCCGTGCGTTCGTTGACGATGTAGTTCATCCCCACGTTCATGCTGTCGGGGTGGAGCCGTATCCTGTATTGGAAATATTTCTCGTTCTCGTTCATCGTATTGTCCTGGTTGAGGTCTTCGACGTCGGGGACGGAGCGGGAGGAGCCGTTGTACTGCTCGTTGGTGTCGTTGGAGCGGGAGTTTCCCTCGGTGCCGTTGTAGCGCTTGTAGCGGTCGAGGATGGAGGTCTCTTCGCGGTCGAAAAGGGAGTTGCGGTAGTGCATGAAATCATCGGCGGAGGGGTCGGCGGAGATGCGCTGGTAGGCGTCGGGCGTTAGCCGGCCTTGCAGCTGTTGGAGGTAGGCGGCATGGTGCGTTTGTTCGTCGGCGGAGGATAACCCGTCCAGCCCGACGTCCTGCACTTCGCGGGCACCCGCCGAATTGTCGAACGCATAGACCGTACTCTGCTGGCGGGGAACCCTCCCCCAAACCGTCTGTTCCACCTTGGCCGTATCGCCGTCGATCGGCAGGCCGTTCTCGTAGAACTTCTTTTCGTCTTTCAGGATATCTTCCGATACCTCCCCGAGGTTGAAGTAGAGGTATCCTCCCTCCGACTGGGGCTTATAGATATAGGGATCCAGCATCCAGAACTCAATGTACTCGATGTTGGAGGCTTCGAAGTCCGTCTGATCCAGCTTACGCATCATGCCTCCCCACCGCTTCTGTGGCTCCCTCAGCCACCCCTCTTCATCCAGCTCGTCGGCGATCAGGTTGTAGGGGCCGCGTTCGTTGGGGTAGTAGGCGACGTTCAGTACGGGGAGAATATTGTTTTCGTTATAGCCCAATTGCCGGTTGGGGAAGAGTTCGTCCGAGCGGACGGAGCGCACGTAATGGTTGGATAGCTGCTCCCTGTCCCTTTTCAGGTAGGAGGGCATGAGGGAGGAGTTGGTGCGCGTAAACATCCCGTCGATATAATACCAGGCGAGCAGGGCGCGGTTCTTCCCGTAGGTGAGGTCGTTGACCGCCCGGGCTTCGTCGAACGCCTCGTAGGGGGTGCTGGCCAGGTTCCAGGGGTAGGGCTGGAGCAGGTCGATACCGCTTTGCGTCGATTCGAAATCGTCGAGGTAGGAATAGCCGCCGGTATATTTGTTCTCGTAATGGCCGGCGATCAGGTGGGCGAACTCGGCGTTGAACGAGATCTGGCTGGGCTTGGTGAGGGTGAGCAGCGGGAGCTTGTCGACGAGGTTGGTCAGCCACTGGCTTTCGCCCTTGTAGGCGGTGTTGACGCCCCATAGCGTATTACGGATGGACTCGTCGCCAAAGGCCGTTTTCGTCGTCAGCGGCATCTCGGACAGGTGCATCAGCGTACCGCCCAAGAGGAAGTCCTTGCTGAACTGGTATTGCAGGTCAACACCCATCATCGTTTTGCGCTGCATGCTGTACATGCTCTGATTCTCGAGGCTGACGCTGATTTGCGAGCCGCTGAGGTTTTCGTTCAGGATCGTCACCGTGCCGGAGGTATAATCCACCGTATAATCCACATTCTCGGTCAGCAATACGCCGCCGGCCATCACCCTGACGGAGCCACGCGCGACGTTGCTGGCTTCGAGCTGTATCTCCGATCCGGAGGAGGCCTTGTATTCGCCCCGGAGGATAAACTTATTCTTTTCGGCGATCTGGCGGGCGACGGTAAGGGTCGAGTCGTACAGCTCCTGGTAGACGTATTTGTCGGCGATATTGTCGTTTCCTATCTTCTTGCGCAGGTAGGAGCCGAAGGGTTCGACGGAAGGGAAGATGATCCGCCCGTTTTCGGGCAGCGCCGTTACGCCCTGCACGAAATCGAAGAAGCCGTCGGGATAGGGGTTATCCCTGGCGTCCAGCCGGTCGAGGTTCATCACGCGCAGCAGGATAAGGCCGTTCACGTCGCCCTCCTGGAGGTAGTTCAAATAGATACCGGTCGTATCGCTCTGGTAGAGGATATCCAAGCGGAATTTCTCTTTCTGCACGGAATAGGCGTCTAAGGAATAGACATTCTTCATCATCAGGTTCCAGTACATCATGTCGGGCGACAGGGTGGTGCCTTTCAGCAGCTTGACGAACAGGCTGGCGGCGGTGTTCTCTACATTGTCGGTCGAAAACTCGCCCACCTGGTAGGCCATCCCGCCCACCTGGTAATCAAACGCGACGGCCAGCACCTCGTCCGGCTGTAGCTGCGTCCGGAGCGAAATGTATCCCAACTGCTTATTGACGGTATATTCCGCTTCGCTCAGCCGGCGGGCGCTCTCGATCTTCTCGTATTCCCGTCCGCCCTCCATCGGGACGGTAGCCAATACCTGGTTGACGCGGCTGATCTCCCTCGCTTCGGGGAAATTTGTCCGTATATCGTTGTGCAGGGTGTTCGCCCCGTTGTGCGGAAAATCGTTCGTGCCGGAGGGCTGGAAACGGCTGTTGCCGATATGCCGCGGATCGTGTTCCGCCAGGTCGGTAAAGGCGACGATATTGCGCGCCTCGCCGAAGTTGCTGCGTTTGTTGGTGACCCAGACCTCCACGCGGTTGATGCTGATCGGGGAGCGGATGAAAGAGAGTTGTTCGACAAACTCGTCGTAATGGTCGCGGAAGTAATGGCTGAGGAAGAAGTGGCGGTTCTCGTCGTACCTATCTACCGTAATCTCGAACGGCTTGGTCTGTACCCCTCCTTTGGAATTGACGGTTTTGGATTCCGATTCCTGCTGTGCCAGGAGGGCGTTGACCCGCAGTTTCCCGAACTGCATATCGGTCTTTACGCCGAACAGCGCCGCGCCGCCGTTGATCAGGGAGTTGCCGGTCATCATGCTGACGTTGCCGGCCTCTATGCTTTTGATGATCTCGTCCTCTTCGCCCGAATAGGCGAGGTTCAGTTTCTTGGAGTCGAAGTCGAACGAGGTTTCGGTATTGTAGTTCATCCCGAAGTTGAGCTTGCTGCCTACGCTGGCTTTGACATTGAGCTGCACCTTTTCGTCGAAGTTGAAATAGGTACGGCTGCGCGAACGTTCGGGCAGGGAGGGGTTGTTGGTCGTATTGGTTTTCAGTCCGAGCGTGATCTCCGCCGACCCTTGGGTTTGCAGGCGGACGCCTCCCTTTCCGAAGATCTTCTCGGCGGCGCCCAGGTCAAACTGGAGGTCGGAGAGGTTGAAGCGGTTCTTCTCTTCGTTCTGAAATTCCTCGTCGTTTTTCTTCCTGAAATAGGAGTGCAACGATTGCCGCAGGCTATAATCCCGGTACTCTTCGGGCGTGAGCGATAGCGGGACGGATACCTCCATATCGCCGACCTTTGTCCGCACGATATACATCCCCGAGCGGTTGTCGTACTCGATGGCGGTCTTGACGTTCTCCGGATCACGCAGGTCGGCGGGAGGCTGTTTCAGCAGCTCTTCGTAATCTTCCGGTATGGTCTTGGCGACGGGATAGCGGGGCGGCGGGAGGGTATCTTCCGGAGCGGCGGCTTCCGGCAGGCTATAGTGCAGGGCGCCCTCCGGCGGTGAGGCCGATGAGGAGAGGTAGCCGGCATGGAGGCTGAATAGCCCAAACGCCGACAAACATACGGTTAATGGGATGAGGTATGTCTGTTTTTTTTTCATTAAAGCATCCTGAGCGCACTCTTTATAATCTGCTCAACCGGCAAGGCGGGCGAACTTTTCAGGATAGAGGCCACCACTTTCTGCGAAGCGGCTTTCTGGAATCCCAGCATAACCAGTGCGGCGACGGCCTCTTCCGCCACTCTCGAAACGGCTGATGCCGGTCGCTCCCCCGCGATGCTTTCCACCGGCTTCACCTTATTCTTCAGATCGACCAGGATCCGTTGCGCCGTCTTCAACCCGATCCCTTTGACGGCCGTGAGCGCCGCTTCGTTCCGTTCGGCAATCACGGCGATCAGCTCCGACGGAGGGAGGGAAGAGAGGATCATACGCGCGGTGTTCGGCCCTACGCCCGACACCGAAATAAGCAACAGGAACAGCTCCCGTTCGGCCTTTTCCGCAAAACCGTACAGCAAATGGGCATCTTCGCGGATGACCTCATAGACGTAGGCCTTTGCCGAGGATTTCCCGTTAAAGGCGCTATACGTATTCAGCGAAATATGGAGCTCGTACCCGATACCGCCACATTCCATCACCATACGGGCGGGCGCGAACGCGACAATTTCGCCCTTTATATATTCAATCATCTTCTTTCTCTCTTAGTTATTCGTACCTATTATAACGTAAAAAAAGAAGAAAACGTATACCAAGGGCGAAGACTTTTTACCGGTACAACCTTTCCCGTTGTCCGGCGACGACCGGGTCGGTGATGTAATCGTCGTATTCCGTCATCTTGTCGATCATCCCGTTGGGCGTCAATTCGATCACACGGTTGGCGATCGTCTGGATAAATTCATGGTCATGGCTGGCGAAGAGGATATTCCCGCGGTAGGCTTTCAGCGTATTATTGAACGCCTGGATGGATTCGAGGTCCAGATGATTGGTGGGCGTATCCAGGATCAATACGTTGGCATCTTTCAGCATCATCCGCGAGATCATGCAACGCATCTTCTCACCGCCCGAAAGCACGCTGACTTTCTTCATCAGCTCCTCCCCGGCAAAGAGCATACGCCCCAGGAATCCTTTCAGGAAGACGTCGTTGGTATCTTCGGCAAACTGGCTGAGCCATTCGATCAGGTTGTAGTCCGACTGGAAATAGGCGGCGTTGTCCAGCGGCAAATAGGCCGTCGTAATGGTCTGCCCCCACTGGAACGTCCCGGAGTCGGCCTTTTCTTCGCCGTTAATGATGCGGAAAAAGGCGGTCATGGCACGCGGGTCGCGACTGATAAAGACGATCTTGTCATCCTTTTCCACCGTAAAGTTAAGATCCCTGAACAGCATCTTCCCGTCTATGCTTTTCGTCAGCCCTTTCACCTCCAGTATCTGGTTGCCCGGCTCGCGCGAGGGGGTGAAGATAATCCCCGGATAACGGCGTGACGAGGGACGGATCTCTTCGATATTCAGCTTCTCGATCATCTTCTTCCGGCTGGTGGTCTGTTTGGATTTGGCGACGTTCGCGCTGAAACGGCGGATAAATTCCTCCAGCTCTTTCTTTTTCTCCTCGGCCTTTTTGTTCTGCTGCTGCTGCTGGCGGAGCGCCAACTGGCTCGACTCGTACCAGAAGCTGTAGTTCCCGGAGAAAAGCTGTATCTTCCCGAAGTCGATATCCACCGTATGGGTACAGACCGAATCGAGGAAGTGGCGGTCGTGACTGACCACCAACACGGTGTGTTCAAAGTTGGCCAAATAGTTCTCGAGCCAACCGACGGTTTCGAGGTCAAGGTCGTTGGTCGGCTCATCCAGCAGCAGGTTGTCCGGCTGACCGAAAAGGGCGCGCGCCAACAGGATACGCACCTTTTGCTTCCCGCTCAGCTCTTTCATCGTGGCATAGTGCAGCGACTCGTCGATACCCAGACCGCTCAACAACCCGGCAGCGTCGCTTTCGGCGTTCCACCCCTCCATCTCGGCAAACTTCTCTTCCAACTCGGAGACGCGTATACCGTCCGCATCGCTAAAGTCAGGCTTGGCATATAGCGCATTTTTCTCGCTCATCACCTCCCAAAGGGTCGTATGTCCCATCAACACCGTATCCAGTACGGTATACTCGTCGAACGCAAAGTGATCCTGGCTCAATACGGAAAGCCGCTCGCCCGGCCCCTGTGCGACAACGCCGCGCGTCGGGTCAAGCTCTCCGCTAATGATCCTGAGAAAGGTCGATTTCCCCGCACCGTTCGCGCCTATTATTCCGTAACAATTACCAGAAGTGAATTTTAAATTGACATCCTGAAAAAGGATGCGTTTTCCGAACTGTAAGTCCAGATTATTAACCGTAATCATATCTTATACCTATTCAAATTACTATAAAGAAAATGCAAAGGTACGAAATTTCCCGTCAGAATCAGGATTTTCAGGATTATAGAATTTTCAGAATGGCGGAGGCTTCGACAAGCTCAGCCACCGAGTCGTATTTTCGAGATATCAAGGTGTTTCGCCCGATGATGAATAGGCTGTTAAATAATTGGAAATGGCCCCTAAGCCCACGATAGACGAACGGGCAGCCTACGACCGGTACAGCAAGAAAATACCTTTTTAAATCCCATTGTTGGGCATCCTTCATAAATTATCCGGAGCAAGGAAACATGCTCCGGATTTTTTTTGCCCTTTCTGGTCATTTTGTGGTCATTTCATGGTCGTTGTGGTCATTTCGTGGTCATTTCGTGGTCATTGTGGTCATTGTGGTCATTTCGTGGTCATTTCGTGGTCATCTGTTTTTCTCCCAATCCCCGTTTTCAGCCCAAAAAGGGGCAAAAAAGTGGAGTAAAAAGGCAAAAAGTGGAGAGGAAAAAAGGGCTTCCACACTTGAAATTAGCGAAAAAAACGAGTTTCCGGAGAACGGGAAATGACAGCCTAACGAAACCATAAAAAACACGCAATCAGCCCTTTCTACTCTACTTACTCTCTTTCTTCCTTTCTTTAGAGAAGAGAAGAAGAGAGTAATAAGTTGGAAAGTGGGGAGAAAAAGCGAAAAATGAAAACCTTAGAAAAAAAACAGAAAAGCCCAAAAAGTCTATATAGAGTTAAACATGCGTTTTTACCCCCCTTCTCCCCACTTGATGCTGCGGTAGACAATTGTGTAGCGGGAGCTACCCAGTTGTGTTGTCGGGGCTACCCAGTTGTGTAGCGGGGACAACACAACTGTGTAGCGCCGACGGGACAGTTGTGTAGCCGCCGTCGTCAAGGTTCGACACACACAACCGTAGGGGCAGACCTGCGTGTCTGCCCCTATCCATCGAACAATGACGGGCACAATGACCCACAATGACGGACACAATGACCCACAATGACGGACACAATGACCCACAATGACGGGCAGACACGCAGGTCTGCCCTACCCACAATAACGACGAATCATAATCACCTGAAAATCAAATAGTATTCGTCATTGCGAACGCAGTGAAGCAATCCAGGAGTGCGACACACAGACGCACCTCTGGATTGCTTCACTGCGTTCGCAATGACGGGTACTACTTGATTATAATCGGCTGTAAATCACGCAATCGCCGTCATTTCCTTTTTTGATAAACGCAGTTTATTGGGTACTCGCAATGACGGATACCAGTTTAATTCTGTAAATTCTATAATCCTGTAAATTCTGATTCAGACATTCTATAATCCTGTAAATTCTGATTTAGACATTCTATGATTCAGACAGTTATATATCAGCAGATCCTGACGACGGGGATGTGCAGCAGGAAAGCCAGTTTCTCTATTTTGTGGGCTAAATGGCCTACGCCGATGGCACAGTGGTGGGAGGGGCCGGCTTTGCTCCAGTTGTCCATGAATTTGCGGGCGCCGCAGGAAAAGCGGTAGCGGCTGTTGGTGTTACCGATTTGCAGGACAGGGCCGGCGACAGATTCACCCTCGGCAACAAGAAAGAAGACCCCCTCGCGGTTTTCACAGACCGAAAGCAGCGTCACTTTGCCGTGTTTCACCGTCATCTGGATCGAAAGGCCGTTGCCCGGCTTGCCATGGTAGACGGGTAGGGGCGTCATTTTGACCTTTTCCTCCGCAATGGCGAAATGAGCAGGCCCGTCATGCCCCAGCATCACAATGTCGTCGGTAAAGTCCATCGCATAAAATTCGGAAAATGAACCGCCTGCCCCGAATCCGGCCATAATTTTCATCGCCTGTGCGTTTTTCACTTCACATTCTCCCGCAATGGGGATCTGTTTCCCTGTCAGCAACGTGTTTCCGGGAATAATCGAGGTGACGATGTTTTCGTAGTCATTCCCGCTTTCCCCCTCATAGTAATAGGCCATCGAGCCTAAACGGTGCCGCGCTACCAGCTTGTCCAAAGCGACCGAAGTCAGCGCTGCCCTCCTGATCTGATGCGGCTCACACGCGGGGACGACGTCAAATGTTTCGTGAAACTCCCTTATCTTGGCCTGTACCTCCTCTTCCGTCGCCTCGTCGCGCAACTTTTTGAGTTCGCACATCTCCAACAGCTCGATATGCGTACCGAAAACGGCCGATTGCTGCGTAAGGTCGGTATACACATCCAGCATACCGCAATAGTAATGCCCTAAAATTCCCAGGCGGTTATTGTTCATGATCGCTTTCACCCGTGCGGCATCCGTCCACCCCTCGATTTCGCTCCAGGCCGTTTCGTCTTTCAGATAACCGGTGACAAAATCATACCTCAACCCGCTTCTGTTAAACACATTCGCAATCTCGGGCACTGAACAGGCCTGGCAATGGGCAAGCCAGTAACCGGTCATCTTACCGCTGTCGCCCAAATGGTTGATATAGTCATAATCAATGGCAGGGACAGGCTGTAAATTCAATACAATGACCGGACAATTGAGATGCTGAGCCACGGGCAAAATGGTAGACGACAGGGAGTAAGTGGCTACATAGAGATAGACCAGGTTCACCTCTTCGCGGGCAAACAACGACGCCGCCTCGACCGCTTTCTCCGGATTATCCACCATACCCGCATCAACGACCTGCACGTTGCAACGCCCCTCAATACCATCCCTGATCTCCGCCTGATAGCGTTTCAACGAATCCAACAACCCCTCAAACTGCCCCCAATACGTATCCAACCCGGTACCAAACAGCCCTACCTTAAAGGCTTTTTCTATTTTCATGATATGCTGATTTAAAGATTTAATCAATGTCGGGACGAAAATAATAAAGAAAGCATGAGATACCAAGCAAAAAGCGCGGAAAAAGAAAATAAAAAAAGGGTGTCCAAATTGGGCACCCTCTTATTTCGTCTTATGGCTTACTTGACGACTTTCACCGTTTCCGTTGTTTTTCCTGAAAATTTCAGGATATAAACGCCTTTGGAAAGGTTGGCCGCCGGTAAAACATGCGTTCCGGAAGCGTTTAAGGTGTGTTCCGACACCTTTTGGCCGGCTATCGTATACACCGCTACCGAAGTAGTTCCCTTTGGATAGGACAACCAGAAGGCATCGCCTTGGCGCACCGCTTTTACCGCGCTTGTCCGAACCGTAGAGAGTCCGGTGAACGAACTGTCGCCCTGTTTGATTTGCAACGTCAGGCTGCACCCATAAGAGGCTATCTTGATGTCCGCATTACGGCCGGAAACGCCCTCGGGCAACGCCGCAACGGTAACAGGCAAAGTAACGACGCCGGTCTCTTCATCCGTAATCTTTTCTCCCAATGCAATCCAGTCGGGAAGATCTTCTTCATACCACCAACCGTCCGGCGTCCACAACGAGATGATATTAAACTCTTTGGTACCACCGGCATCCGGCGCGGCGTATTTGTTGGCCTCCTCACCCTCATCTTCAAGCAGCAAGAATGGGAAAGCCGCATCTATATCAAAAAGAGCGGATGTTGCTCCAAAATACTCCAAGGGCAGATAACCTTCTTCCAAGACAACATAAGCATAAGCGTCTCCTGAAGAACTTTCGTCTTGGAAAAGTATATAGGCGGATTCGTAATTGGTCAATTCGGCGACAAAGGCGCTGTTAATTTCCAAATAGGTATCCTCTTCGCGACCGGTTTCCGGATCAACCTTCTTGAACTTAAAAGGAATGGTTTGATAGTTATCTCCATCGTCCTCAAATCCTACAATGAGATCGGACGGATAGGCTTCCGAAGAGGCGATTAAACCTCCCACATTCCCCTCTTCATCCACAGCATAGATCTCTAATTTGATGGGTTCGCCCTCTTTGGCAACAACATTAGCGGCATGGACATTCAATGTCTCAAAGATATATGTACCGGTCGGTTTTTCAAAGAGGTTGGCAACTCCCTTAAACGTGCCGTAATCAATTAAACCCTCGGCGTTAAGGTCTGAAAAACGGAAAGATTGATATTGTGGATCATAATTACCCAAGCCGAATAATTGAAGTTCAGGTTCTTCCTCGCCAACATCCCATGTATTGGTTCCTCCCAACTTCATCCAATTGTAGTCACCCTCAACTCCCAACTGGAATTCGGTCGTACCTCCTCCATTGCTTGCGCTTAAAACAGGGGTATCGTATACGTTATAGGGCAACGTGATTATGGGTTCGGTTTCATTGAATACCGTACCATCGAAATCCCAACTGACTGCGTCTGCATTTTTAACGTTCCCTTTCCACTCGGTAGGCGTGTAAGCATTCCCAGCGATCAGATTCAAACCGTCCAGATAACGATAGTCATCGGAATAACCCGATATCAAATAGCCTTCCGGACGCCGGTAAGAGGCTTCCACCTTAGGATAACGAACCGGAGGATAGCCAATCGTTACCGCATCGACATAAGCGGATTCGCCATCGTCATTGATGTAACGGATCGCCGTTTTAATCTCTTGTCCGGCATATTCACTTAGGTCTATTGTAACCCTAACCCACGGAAAAGCGCCCATAAGTTCCCAAAGCTCATCTTCAGAGTATTGGGCGGCGTCTTCCCGGTTGTCCCATTTTTTTGCCCATGTTGCCCCGTTGTCGGTCGAGATATGCGCTTCGATCACGGTACGTAATTCGCCAAATTCATACATTTCGGTCTCTTCATTATAACCGGCAAGAAGGCTAAAGAGCGGATCATAATACAAATCAAAGTCCCAAACATAATCCGCCTCTTCGACGGTTACACTTGGAGAGATTAGCCATTCATCCTGACGGGTATCCAGCGTTACGTCGCCGATCGGGTAAGGAGGAACAAACGAAACAAACGCGTAGTAAGCGCCGTCCGTCGGATCCACCGGAGAGAAACTTCCGGGGTCTGTTGTTTCCCAGGTAAAATTATACTCATACTCACCATCTATCAAACTTGAGGGCGTGTTCAGTTTACTTTCGTCAACCCATCCATCGGGAATCCAGTCCCGCGTTTCGCCATCCCATCCTTCAAATCCCTCGAAGAAGGAGCCCTCTGTCGCTGTGGCTTTTACTCCCGCTTTTGAACGGGGTTTGGAGGGTGTGGAGATTTTGTTTTTTAATTTCCTGGACGGATTAAGCAATTGCTTCTTTATCATTCCATTGTCTAATCTGACGATACGGTAAATAGAACCATCTTTCATCTTTTTTGAAGAGATGACCTCTTTCACTTTCGAGTCTGTTAAGATGCTCCGTTCCCCCATCATCTTCTTTTCTACCCGGGTGGCGGTTACTTGCCCGGTGTGGTTCACAAGCGCTTTCCGGGTCTTTGAACCCGTCGTCGAAACCGGCTGCGCACTTGCGCAAATACCGGCGACCAGCCATACTAAAAGGAGTAAATTTCTTTTCATAACACGTTGTTTTTGAATTAAGTTTATAATAATACCACGTTCACTTCAAAATCAGTTTAAACCAATTGTTTGGATTGGAAACCCCGGTTAATGTCAGTACGGTCGGGCATATCGGGGAGTCTGCCGTCACCGTATACGTATCTCCGCCCAGCGCGGCGATAAAGTCGCCGATACCGCCGATATTCGCCAGGTAGATTTCGCCGTTCCTGTCAGCCGTTCCTTTGTAGGTAAAGACAGGCCGGTCATTGACCAGGGCTATTTCGAAATCGTATGCCCCCTCATACCTGCCGCTTTTGAACGAAAAGGTTTTTCCTCTCCGGGCGCCTTTGTAGGTCAAAAAGAAAGAATCAAAATCCTCTTTGTACTTGGTTTTACAATTCTCGACCACTTGCTGGTAGGCCGTTGAAAACAGGCCGCCCAGGTGCTCTTTGTCTATGACCCAGGCGTTGGTTCCCGTCCAGTTCAGGCTGTCGAGGAAAAAGGCGGTAGCCGGTTGGCCGGTTATGCGAACCGTACTATTCTCCGAAGCCACCAACGCTGTCTTATCGGGATTCAGCACAAAGTGTTGCACTTCGATTTTCTCGCTCCCTTCGCCCGATTCATAGGGTTTATACAGCCTAAGGCCGTTCGGGGTGACGATAAAAGGCAGTCTCTCCGGCTCAGACAGGTTTTTGTCCGCACCCTCGGGCAACATCGAAAATACATGGTTGGCTCCCTCGGTGGCGATGTATTTTTTGTCTCCTATATGGACAAAAAGGCTCGGCGCTTTCGGGTCGAAAAGGAAAGCATCCATATCGTGAACCGTATTGGCAAACGCTTCCCATCCCTCTTCGGCGGTTAGTTTCCGCAGCCGTATATCCGTCGCCCGTTTCTTTCCTTTCAGCTTGATCAAGTCGTCGGTTACCTCCAGGATAATAAATTCATAATCGCCGCCCAACCCGATACCGGTCGGATTTTCGGGGTTCGAGAAAGAGTGAAAGAGGTCGTTATAGGAGTTAAAGGTCAGTACCGGCCCGTTGTCACCGATCACATCGAACGTTCCCGAACTGCTGGTGAATGTCGGGAAATAGGTATTCCGGGCGGCAACAGTAGCCAGCCCGCTCCGGTCGAATTTGACCAGTAACGTGTAGCCGCCGCTTTCGGGCGTCGGGAAATAATCCATGACCCAGCCCGTCTCTGCGGCCAACAGCGTTGCTTTTGCCTGGTCGATGGCATGATTCAATCGCAAAGCGGCTGATTCCGGAAATAAATCGTCCTCTGTCAACAAACAGGAAGACAGGGAAAAGAGCAAAACCACCAACAAACAATGTCTACTATCTATTTTCATATCGTACCTAAATTTCAAGTCGTTATTACCAGTAAGATTCGTTTAACGCTTCCGCTATATGCAATTGACGTTCCTGCACTTCTGCGCGTAACGTCTTTAAATCAATCTGCCACGCCTCTTTCAGCCATTTCTCGGCGATCCCCAGCTTGATTAGAATCAGGGCTTTCCCGTCCAGCGGGTCTTGTACCGTTTCTCCGCTCTGATTGACGCCGGGCCTGGACGCCCTATCCAGTATGGCGTTCCATTGGGCATCCGTTTTCACGATATAGTTGGCGATTATTTCTACGAAATCTTCCCGGGGCTGACTGCCGGCGTAGGTAGAAACAAACCCCAGCGAAGCCGCTTCCGATTCGCTTCGGTGTTGCCATCCATCCGGATCGTAATAGCCGGCGGAATAATTCTCAAATTCCCGCGGGTAGGTCCTTTTCTGATGCAGGATATGCGCAAACTCATGGTGTATGGTTTTGAAATAGTATTCGTTCATAATATCTATATTCAGGTTATTCACGTCCAGCATATTACAATTATAGAGCGTCACCTTGATTCCCCCTTCCGCCGTCCCCAGCACCATTGTCCCCAGCGAGGGATTGTAGGCGGGAGAGCCGATTAGGTGAATAATCCGGGGGCCGTGTTCTTTCAGGAACGACTCGGAAACAACCTCTTTATAGACGTCGAACCACAAATATTTGACCAGTATAGCCATGCTTTCCGACCGCTCCAGGCTGGTGGGTACCAGGTTGTAGTCCATATCCGAACCGACGTCCTGCATTTTATAACGGAATTGCAGGTTGTACGGTACCAGGTAATTCGCCTCCAGCCAACTGTCAAAGGCGTAAGTGGCCGAATTGGGATCCAGTTCCGGCTGGTCTACGAATATGGATTCGGTAAATGTATCGCCTTCATTACAAGCCGTAACCGAAAGCAACAGAATCATCGCCACCAATAGGAGATGCATCCATGCGCCAATGTTGTATGCAGGTTTCATATTGTCTTGATTTTAATTAGATTCAACCAATGTCTTTTTAAGATCGCCGTTCGAACCGTTCTGCGGACGCGGATTGGGCGCCAAACCTGCTCCGGTGACGTCGGACGGAATCTGGATCGCGCGGCGGTCGTCGTCGTAAGTCAGGTATTCCCGTTGGGCGCTTGCCCCAATAATATGCTCCAGCTCAATCCCGTAACGTTTGATGTCGAACCAGCGGTCTCCCTCGTACATCCTTTCCAGGCGCCGAAAATGCAAGACACAATCCACAAACGGCTTTTGTTCGGGAGTCACCACAAACTGGGGGCTCAATTCGGACGTATGGAACGTAAACACGAAATTCGCCCTGTCCGGGGTATAAAAGGCCGTGATGTTTTGCCGTGTCAGCGTCGTCGTCGCCCGATGGCTTTTGTTCCAGATCTGCAGATCGGCCACCGCGCCGTTGATGTCATTCAAAAAGATCCTGGCTTCGGCGCGGTCGAGCAATGTCGCATCGGTCGTAAATTCGGTTCGTACACAGTGGGGATACCCAATGCCGGCTATCTTATCGGTAAATTCAAAATACTCATCCATTTTTTGCACGAATATCCCATACAGCTCCCCGTAAGTCCATACCCACCCTTGCAGGAATGGCGGCCTCCCTGTCCAGGTCGGGCCTCTGTCCGATATATTTCCCCTCACCGCCTTGCCGTTGTGGGCATAGCGGTTGTTCTGGAAACGGCGATGAAAGACCGAGAGCGTAGGAATCAGCAGCAAGTTGGCCGGAGAATCGGCGCTGATATAGGCGTTGGCCTCTGCATCCGGGTTGCTGTAAATGGTCACCCAATCCCTCAAAAGGAGCGACGGGTCGCCGGCGCCCAACACCGCGTCGGCATGTTCCACCACTTTGGCATATTCTTTTTTGTATAAATAAAACTTAGCGGCAAAAGCGTGTGCAGCCCTTTGGTTGAAATGATACTTGGGCACTTCGTAGGTATCGTCGTCGATCAGGCCGATGCCCTCCTCCAAGTCTTTGGCAATCAAATCGTATACTTCGGCCACACTGTTTCTTTCATAAGCGGCGCCCGCCTCCGTTTCCGGCTTCGTCGAATAGGGAATCCCCAGGTCTGATTGGCTGGTTAGCGGGTCTTTATACGCCTTCGCGAAAATATTGACCAGCATAAAATGGGAATAGGCGCGTAACACCAACGCTTCCCCCTTTTGCGAATGCATGGATTCTGTCCATTTACCGCCGGCTTCCAACGCTTCAATAGCCTGAATCGCATGGTTTGCGCCGGCAATGGATTGATAATAGGATTCCCACAGGAAGTAGGGCGAATCCTCGTCGTTGGAACTGACAATCTCTTTCCACGCAAATATCTCATCGTCCATCCTATCGAAAGCCAGCGTGTTCAGTACAATCCCCATTTCGTTCGGAGCGCGGTTGTCGACCCGGTTGTCCGAACTCAATTCGGTAATCAACGAATAATTCCCTACCGGGTAAGATGTCACCAGCAGCTCTTTGATTTTTTCCGGCGTATCCAATAGCGTCCTGTTATCCGGCATTTTATCCAGAAAATCATCGCAGGAAAGCAGGAAACCTCCGGCAAGCACGATCCATCCACAGTAAATACTCTTTTTCATAAGCCCATCCTAATTGTCAGTGTGAATTGTTTGGGGAGCGGGTTGGCCACTCCTCCGCTATTATAAAATTCCGGATCCTGTCCGTTCAGTTTCTTATCGGCATACAGCAGGAATAAATTCGTAGCCATCAGTTTCAATGAAATATCGCCGAACCGTATCGCGTTCGTCCACTTTTTGGGCAGGTCATAACTGAGCGAAACATCTTTCAAGCGGATAAAATCGCCTTTTGCAATCCGTTCGGTCGAATAGTTATAGGCATTGTACGCCTGATCCAGGCTGGATATGTTCATCGCCTGGCGGCGGCTGGCAATCACCGGAATCGTCGTTATTTTCTCATCGCCCGGATTTACCCACCGATTCTTAAACTCTTTCGGCATCGCATCCAGGTCGGAATATTCATCCGAAAATACCGGATCCAGGCGGACGACATTCCCAAAGGCGTAAGTGACAAAGACATTCAGGCGAAAGCCTTTGTATGCCAATGTATTCGTCAGGGAGCCGGTGAGGGTAGGGTCAATCTGCCCTTCGTATTTTAAGAAATCCAGTTCCGTATTTTCCTGGAAGTTGATATCCGATATGGTCTCTTCGCCTTTTTCATTGATAAACGTAGGCAACCCCTCATCGTTCAAACCGGCAAAAGGGATGGAGAATAAAGCGCCTACCGGATAGCCTGCCCGCCGGGAAAAGAGATTCCCCCTGACCAGGTCGATGACGCGCGGATGAGAATCCAGCGCGGTGATTTCGTTGACCGACTTGCTGAAAATAAAGTCGGTAGACCATTGGAAGTCTTTCGTGACAATGTTTTTTGCAAAGACAGCCAACTCGACGCCGCTTGATTTCATCGTGGCGGAATTGGCGTATTTCCGGATATTTCCCCCGTCGCTTTCCGTCAGCGAAGTTCCGCCGCCAACGCCGATAGTGTATATTTCGCCGATCAGGTCGAACTGATTCCGCCGGTACACATCGCCGGTGAACGAAAGGCGGTCGTTAAAGAATCCCAGATCCACGCCGGCGTTAAACTCATACTTCTTTTCGTACGTCAACAGGCTGTTTTCCGGATCATCCAACACAATACCCGGCTCCAACACCGAGGCGAAAGGTCGCCAGGGCGTGTTGGACACAAAAACGGGAAGGGAGTTGGTCACCCAGGCCGGGCCCCTGTCCGCCGCCAGCGAATAGGAAAGCCGCAGGGTTCCGTGCGAGAGCGTTTCGTTTTTGAACCAGCCCTCTTCGTGGGCGTTCCAGGCGCCCGACACGTTCCACGTCGGCAACCAGCGGGCGCTGCGGGATTTCCCCAACTTGTTCGTTCCCTCATACCGGGTCGTTCCGCTCAGGGTGTATTTCCCTTGATACGAATAGGTTCCCGTGGCGAAGAAAGCCGTGTTCAGGTACAGGGTAGACGTCCGGGAATAGTAATCGGAACCCTCTTCCTTTCCCTGCTTGAACGCCATATAGTCGTAGAATGGGCTTCCCCCTTTATCGTACTGGTAGCCCCAACCGCGAAACCAGGTCTTTCCGCGTTCGGTAGAATTGGCCTCCATTCCCCCGAACAGGCTAATGACGTGAACATCACGGAAGTTGGTGGCATAATTGCTCGAAAGCCGGAAGTCGACGCTTTTCAAGTTATTGGAGCTCAATTCGTAAATCCCCCCTTTCGGGAGAATGGTTTCCGGTAAGGCGCTCAGGTCGTCCGGGTCGCGGTAGAGGTAGCGGTTGCTCCCGCGGATGGTTTCATTAACGCCGCCCTCGCCCTCTTCCACTCCCGCGCGGTAAGCCATGGCTTGATTGGAACGGTCTTTGATGTGATGTTCCTGCTGCGACGACATGTACCGGATCGCGCCCAGAGCCGTAACGTCCCATCCTTTCAGGACTTTCCACGTCAGGTCACCCTGAAGTTTGACATCCTTCACGTCCAGGTCGATATAGTTGTTTTCCAATTCATGGTAGATATTGAACGATGCAAAATTCTTCCGGTAATATTCGTCCGGGTCTAATGTGCGGGAGGTGTTCAGGGCATAACTGTAGGGGTTGATATCGAAACTCCGGTTTACTTTCCCGGATACGACGTCCACATCCCGGCTCGAAGTGCCCGGCGCCTTTTGCTTCCGGTTGGATCCGGATCCCAGCATATTCAATGTCAGGCTGGGCGAAATATTGTAGGAGGCCTTCACATTCAACGTGTAGCGCTCCACGGCGCTGGCCTTCGACCATCCGGGATCGTTCAATGCGGAAAGCGACGTGTAGAACGTCGACTTTTCCGTACCGGTATTAAAACTGAGCGAATGAGTCTGTTGCAGGCTTTGATCGAACAAGAGGCCAAACCAGTCCGTATTGATAAATTCCGATTTGCGGAGGAAAGCGTTCATTTCGGCGTCGCGTTGGCGGAGGGCATATTCGTCGCCGCCCAGGTATTGATTCACCAATTCGTACATTTTACCGTAAACCCCCGAATTGGAAGCGCCGTCGATCTTCGTAAATTCAAGCCAGCCCTTTTCTTCCATCTCTTTGTAGATACCCATCTGTTCCTGGGAATTGGTGATGTTGAACTCACGATAGGTGGGTCTCAGGCGGACGGTAAACTCGCCGGTGTAGGAGAGGCGGCTTTGTCCGGCTTTCCCTTTTTTCGTGGTAACGACCACCACGCCCGACATCGCGCGGGCGCCGTATATAGAGGTAGCCGAACCGTCTTTCAGGATTTGGATGCTTTCGATATCGTCGGCGTTCAGGCCGGCCACCGCCGACGAAATCAGCGTTTCGGCATTACCGGAAGAGAGGTCGTCCGACGATATTTCGATATTGTCTTCCATCACGATACCGTCGACAACCCAAAGGGGACGGGAGTTTCCATAAATCGAAGTGGCTCCGCGCACCCTGATTTTGGGAGCGGCGCCGAATGTGCCCGACACATTTTGCGCGGTAACTCCGGCTGCGCGCCCCTCCAACGAGCGGCTGATGTCGGCCAGGCCGTCGATCTTTGCTTTGCCGGCGTCGATTTTACTTGTCGCCCCGGTGAACAGCCGTTTGTCAATGCGTTGCATACCGGTTACGACCACCTCTTCCAACTGCTGGGCGTCGGGCTGCATCACGATCGTCAGTACCGGTTTGATGGCCACTTCCTGCGGTTTCATCCCGATATAGGAAAAAAGCAGGAATTTACTGCCTTCGGGAACTTGCAATTTAAAATGGCCGTCAATATCGGTGACCGTACCCAGTCCAGGGTTCCCTTTTACCGTTATCGAAGCTCCGATAACCGGCTCATTATCTTCGGATGAAGTGACGGTTCCCTGTATCAATTGCTGGGAAAACCCGATCGTCGAAACGAGCAGAAACAGCATAAACAGACATGCGCGATAGATCATATAATTATAGTCTAATTAAGGGTGATCAAAATAAGTTTTTACATTCTAAGGGCAAAGGTATACTTTTTATCAAGAAACTATTTAAATTTAGAAAAAAATATTGATCATCTTTCCCCGGCAGGCCGCGAAACTATCAAAACTTGCAGATTTTGCAAGTTTTGATAGTTTTAGTATCTTTACAGCATGAAGAGGATCATAGAACGCAAAGAATATATTGGTAAACTTCTGTCGTATAAGGACAAAGGGATGATCAAAGTCGTAACGGGGTTGCGGCGGTCGGGCAAATCCACGCTACTGGAGCTGTTCGGTCGTTACTTGCTGGAAGATGGTGTAACGCCTTTGCATATCCAATTTTACAATCTTGAATTGCCCGAAAATTACCTCGGCAAAACGTGGGATGTCCTTTATTTTGAGATCAAGGCGAAACTTCAAAGCGACACCATGAATTATGTTTTTCTTGATGAAATTCAGCATATTGACGAATTTGAAAAATTGGTTGACGGACTGTTTGCGACGGCGAATGTCGATATTTACATCACCGGATCAAATGCGAATCTATTGTCGAGCGAAATAGCTACTTTGCTAAGCGGTAGGTATATAGAAATATCCATATTGCCTTTCTCTTTCTCCGAATATCTCGAATTTAGAGAAATAGATACATCAAATAAATACTTGAATTACGAGGCGCTTTTCTTCGACTATGTGAACGAAACGTCTTTACCTAAAGGAGTTGAGTTGCGGACTGATGGTTACGACAAAGTGTTTGAATACCTCCATTCGGTTTACGACACCGTGATAGAAAAAGATGTCATACAGCGGCATGCGATACACGAAAAAAGGGCTTTTGCCAATATTACCAAATATGTGGCGGCAAACATCGGCAGTCGAATGTCGCCGCATAGTATCTCAAAAGCATTAAAATCAGACCATCAATCGGTTCATCATACAACTGTTGAAAAGTTTTTGGATTATCTTGTGGGATGTTTTTTGTTTTATCGGGTAAACCGTTTTGATATAAAAGGCAAAAAACAGCTTGCCACACAGGAAAAATATTATCTTGTAGATATAGGATTGCTCAATATTCTGGTGGGTAGGGAAAAAACAACGGAACGGGGACATATTCTTGAAAATGTGGTATACCTGGAATTGCA
>JAISRY010000229.1 GCA_031273385.1 Tannerellaceae bacterium
CTGGCAGAACGCGACAACCCGAAACCGGGCATCCTCTACAGCAACAATGTCTACGACGGCGCCCCGGAAGAGCTGAAAGATAAAGCGAAATACCTGCGTATCTGGTCTATCGACCATAAGACGTATACCTATTGGTTTAAACGCAACTATGTCTCGTCGGGGCCGGAAATATCAGCCGTACAGTCGGAGGGGATAAAGAAAATCATCGGAACGGTGCCTATCGAAGACGACGGTAGCGTCAATTTTGTCGCGCCGAGCGGTATGGCGCTGCATTTCCAGCTGTTGGACGAAAACCAACGCGCCTTGCAGACGATGAGAAGTTTTACCGGGGTACAGCCCGGAGAGCCGCGCGGCTGCCTCGGATGCCACGAGTCGCATACCCGGACGATCACCGCCGCCCAGATGGGAAAAGCCCTGCAACGCACGCCGTCGAACATCACGCCTGTGCCATGGGAAGATATATCCGTCAGTTACGAACGCTATGTGCAGCCGGCGCTTGATAAATATTGCGCCAAATGCCATCAGGATCCTGAACATAAGGGGTATAAAAGGTTCGACGCCACCCTGCGCCAAGGCTTCCTCGGATTCAAGGAGCCGTATATGACGCTGCTGGGCAGCCCGACCTGGGGAACCGCATACAAAAACAGGGAAAATACCTGCGGAGGCTTCGGATGGGCGGACGTTATCCTGGTAGAATCGTTCGGCACGCTCGATTCCGCAGCGTATCAAACGATGCCTCCGATGACGAAACTGTCGTACAAAAGCCGCCTGGTCGATCTTATGTCGAGCGGGGAACATCACGGCGTAAAGGTCGACTCCGAAGCGCTGTCGCGCGTCATCCACTGGGTCGATGCCATGGGGCCTTACTATGGTTTCGAAGAGTTGCGGCAGATGGAAGACCCGCTTTTCCAGGGAAAAGACTGGCTGTCGCAACGTCCGAGAGTGAACACGGCGCCGATCGTGCCGCGCCCCGGGCCGTTCGATGCATTCGAAACGGACGAGGCCTACGCCATCCCTTCGCCTGATAGCTACAACAAACTTCCCGCATGTGTAAAACGGTAAAATAAAAACAGTCAACATGAAATATTTAGCTTATATACTCCTTATGGCTTTCAACCTTTCCGTTGCTCCGGAAACCAGGTATCTTTCCCCCGGGGCGATGGCGGTTGACGAAAAACAGAGCCTTATATACACAGCTTTAACTACCGCCAAAGCGATCGCCGTTACGGATATTGCAGCCGGACAAACGGTTGGACAGATCAAGTTGAAACAAAACCCGAACGGCATCCTCCTCTCGCCCGGCGCCTCGACGCTTTTCGTCAGTACGGGCGATGCCGCAGGAACCGTGAACGTGATTGCCCTACCCGGCAAAAAGGTGAAAACGGCCATCCCGACGGGACATACTCCCGAAGGGATGGCCTTGTCGGCAGACAACAGACTCCTGTACGTCGCCAACCGTTTTTCCAATACGGTCTCCGTCATTGATGTGGCCAAAGGCAAAGTAGTAAAGAGTATCCCGGCCATCCGCGAACCCCGCTCACTCTGTCTGACGCCCGACGGGAAAACGATAGCCGTTGCCAACTTTCTTCCGGCCGAGGCAAGTACGGCTCCTGTCGTGGCGGCGCAAATCACACTGATCGACGCCGCAACCAACACCGTACGCACGCATGTCACGCTGACCAGCGGTGCACAGTCGCTCGCGGGAATCAGCTGTTCGTCCGATGGCCGTTATCTTTATGCCGTTCATCTGTTGTCGCGTTTCAACGTGCCTGTTACGCAGCTGGATCGCGGATGGGTCAACACGAACGCGTTGAGTATTATCGACCTGAAAGGCCAGTCGCTCTATGCCACCGTCCTGTTGGACGACGTGGATCGCGGGGCGGCGAATCCGTATGGGATATGTACCGGTGAGAACGGGAAATTATACATCGCCCTTTCGGGGTCGCACGAGCTGATGACGATAGACATGAAAGGGTTGCACGAAAGCCTGGCCGCCCTTTTCAAAGGAGAGGAAAGGGATGCCTACGTGCGCAACAAGGAAGACCTGAGCAGCTCGCTCTCGTTTGTCTCACAGCATAAAAAACGGACGGCATTAAAAGGGCGTTCACCGCGCGAAGTGGCTTATGCAGGCGGACGGATTTATATCAGCAGCCGCTTTTCGCCTTTCCTCGAAGCCGTCTCGGCAGAGGGTAGCCAACCGGTTGCCATAGTACTCGGCGAAGAGCCTGAACCCGACGGCATACGACGCGGGGAACTTGCTTTTTGCGACGCCTCCATCTGCTACCAACAGTGGCAAAGCTGCGCCTCATGCCATCCCGACGGAAGAGCCGACGGATTGAACTGGGATCAGCAGAACGACGGACTGGGTAATCCGAAAAACACAAAAAGCCTACTCTATTCGCACGTCACGCCCCCCAGCATGATCACCGGAATACGCGAATCAGCCGAAGCAGCCGTAAGAAGCGGCATTCTGCATACGTTACAGACCCGCCAACCGGAAGCGCTGGCTGTCGATATTGACGACTACCTCAAAAGCATGAGGCCTCTCGAAAGTCCTTTCCTCAGGGAATACAAGAAAAAAGACCGGAAACAGACGGGCAAAAAGCTGTTCGAGCAGGCCGGATGCGCACAGTGTCACCAGGGCAAATACCTGACCGACCAGACAAAATACGACATCGGCAGCGGCGACGGCAACGACGCCGGAAGGCCTTTCGACACCCCCGCCCTAAACGAAGTATGGCGCACAGCCCCCTACCTTTACGACGGACGGGCGACAACCTTGCAAGAGGTATTCACCATCTACAATACAGATGACAAACACGGCTTCACAAAAAACCTAAATAAGGAAGAACTGGATGCCCTAATATTATATGTAAACACCTTATAAAGTTTCCCTTTTTCCCCCTTCACCCTTTCACCTTTCGCGTAACACCCTGCCTGATACCCGAATATGGTGAAAGGAGGGTGAAAGAACAGGGTCATTGCGAGTACCCAATAAACCAGGTTTATCAAAAAGGGAAATGACGGAGATTGCTTGATTTTCACGCGATTACACAAAAGTGGTGTCCGTCATTGCGAACGCAGTGAAGCAATCCAGAGGTGGGACACACGGACGCACTCCTGGATTGCTTCACTGCGTTTATAATGACGAGAATTTACAATCGGCTAAAAATCAA
>JAISRY010000046.1 GCA_031273385.1 Tannerellaceae bacterium
AGGCCATACTGAATGATTCGTTTACTTTTGTTCTTCTTTTCAGCGCCATTTGTATGTTAATTAGCCGGTTCGTTCAATAAATCCATAAACTCCATCGTGCGGGCTTCCATCTTGTTCACCACATTGTCGACGCTGGATACCAGGTAATTGTAGGCAAACAGGGTGATGATACCGACGATCAATCCGGCCACCGTCGTCACCAACGCTTCATAGATACCGTTCGACAGCAGGGTGACATCGACATTGGAACCGGCATTCGCCATATCAAAGAAAGCCCTCACCATACCGGTCACCGTACCCAGGAAGCCGATCATCGGCGCCCCGCCAACGATGGTGGCAATCAGGGGGAAGCCCTTTTCCAGTTTCGCCACTTCAAGATTCCCTACGTTCTCGATCGCGATCAGCACATCGTTCATCGGACGTCCCAGCCGGGAGATCCCCTTTTCGATCATGCGGGCGGAGGGCGTATTGGTACTGCGGCACAGGTTCAGCGCCGATTCGACTTTTCCCTCATGGATGTAGTCCTTGATCCGGTTCATAAACGACTCGTCCTCTTTTCCCGCACGGCGGATAACCAGTAGGCGTTGGATAAAGATATAAATAGCCAGAAGCGATAAGATGAGCAACACACCCACGATCCATCCCCCTTTTGCGGCCAGATCCAATATATTCATCTCTGCTTCGGTGGGCATACCCGCCATTGTCAAATCGGGCATATCGTCCGGAAGCTGTGTTCCTGCGGCCTGTAATGAAAGTAAAATACTCATTGTTTTTGTACTTATTCTGTTAGTATTAATGTATGATTCATTTTTGTAGCAAACATGCTTTATATAAGGAAATAGCCTTCTCCAGCCCGTAATACAGGGCGTCGCAAATCAGCGCGTGCCCGATCGACACCTCTTCGATCCATGTGATGTGCTGGCTGAAGAACGCCAGGTTTTCAAGGCTCAGGTCATGCCCGGCATTGACGCCCAGCCCCAGGCTTTTCGCATGCTTGGCAGCGGCGGCGAAAGGGCTGATGGCAGCCTCGCGGTCGACCGCATAATGGGCGGCATACGGCTCGGTATACAGCTCGATGCGGTCTGTCCCTGTTTTGGCGGCAAGCTCGATGTTGTCGAGGTTTGTCCCCACAAAGATAGATGTACGAATGCCTTTGGCGGTAAACAGGTCGACCAGCTCGCTCAGCTGCTCGAAATGTTCCTTGACGTGCCATCCGGCGTTGGACGTGATCGCATCGGGCTTGTCGGGCACCAGTGTGACCTGTGTGGGCTTTACCTTTAACACCATATCGATAAATGGTTTGCAAGGGTAGCCCTCGATGTTGAACTCTGTCTTTATCAGTGGTTTCAAAGCATATACGTCGGCATAGCGGATATGGCGCTCGTCGGGGCGGGGGTGAACGGTAATGCCTTGCGCTCCAAAGGCTTCGCAATCCACCGCCACTTTCAGGATATCCGGCATATTACCACCGCGTGCGTTACGTATGGTAGCCACCTTGTTGATATTTACACTTAAATTTGTCATCGTATTATCGTACTATCTTTATCTTTTGATTATATTTGCATAAAAAGTAACGGCAAATTTAGCAGGATTTAGGGAATATAAGGAAAAATGTTAGTGAAAGATTTCATAACAAAAGAAATTCCGGTGTTAAAAATCTCTGATACGGTCAAGTTCGCTTTATCCGTAATGGATGATTTGAAGCTGAGGCATCTTCCTTTAGTGACGGGCGGGAACTACCGGTGCCTGGTATCGGAAAAGGATTTACTGGAAATGCCGGATCTTTTGGCCGCAGTGGGCGAACCGGTATTGTTCGCGCCGAGCGTAAGGGAGAACGGGCATTTGCATGAGATTATCGCCCGTATGGCGCGGTACCATCTTTGCCTGTTGCCCGTCGTCTCCGCCGAGGGGCGGTACCTTGGATCCGTTACCGGCGATAAGTTGATCCATGCGCTTGCCGGGCTATGCAATGCCGAAGCCTCCGGGAGTGTGATTGTGCTGGAGGTATTGCCGCAGGATTATATGCTTTCGGATATCGCCCGGATCGTGGAAAACAACAATGCCCATATCATGAACCTTTTTTCGGCGATGGATGAGGGGAGCAGCGGACTGCTGGCGATCACCATCAAAATCGACCTGGAAGACGCCACCCCCGTGATCCGCAGCTTCGAGCGGTTCAACTACAAGGTGTTGTACCATTTCATGGAGGCGGGGATGGTAGACGAAGTGTTGCAGCGGCGCATGAACGAGCTGCTGTATTATATGAATATGTAATGAGAGGCGTATGAAAGTAGGCGTATTCGGCAGCAGTTGCCAGATAGAGAAACAGAACCTGGTGAGGCGGCTGTTTGAGAAGTTGTCTGCCCTGGGTGCGGAGGTCTATGTCGATCAGGGCTTTTACCGCTTTCTTGCCGGCGGGTCAGGGTATAAGCCGGAGGTGAGGGGTGTGCTGGCAGGCGACGAGTTTGACCTGGATATGGCGTTAAGCGTCGGCGGCGACGGGACGTTCCTCCGCACGGCGGCCCGGGTGAACAGGCAGGATATCCCGATCCTGGGGATCAACACCGGACGGCTGGGCTTCCTGGCGGATATCGGGAGCAATGAGCTGGAGGAGACGCTGGACGAGCTTTTCAAGAACTATTATACGGTAGAGGCGCGTACCCTGCTGCGCCTGCATACGGAAGAGGGCGCTTTCGGGGACTACAATTACGCCTTGAACGAGGTGGCCGTCCTGAAGCGGGATACCTCCTCCATGATTACCATCCACGCCTCCATAGGAAACGATTACCTGGCCACCTACCAGGCCGACGGCCTGATCATCGCCACCCCGACAGGCTCCACGGCCTACTCCATGAGCGTGAACGGCCCGATCATCGCCCCGCAGAACAACAGCCTTGTCCTGACGCCCGTCGCTCCCCATTCGTTGAACGTGCGCCCGCTGGTTATCCCCGACTCCTCCGTCATCACGCTGGAGGTCGAGAGCCGCAACGAGATATTCCTCGTATCGCTGGACGGCCGGTCGGAGATCTTCCCTGCCGGCGGACAACTGACCATCAGCAAAGCGGATTACACGACGAAAGTCATTAAGCGGCGCAACCATACGTTTTACCAGACGTTGCGCGAGAAGCTGATGTGGGGGGCCGATGCGCGGATCGACAGGTGATCCTGCCGCTTTCGGAAACGAAAATATAGACTTATCTGATTTTCATGCAATTATACAAAATCACAATCGTCATTGCGAAAATACAAAAAGTCACCGAAAACCCCGGATTTCTGACACTTTGTAAAGAAAACGCCCTTTTCAGCTCATGCGTCTTTTGCACATTTTTCTCCATTTTTGGTCGGGGGAAAGGGGTTTTTGGTTGAAATGATAACGATTTTAAGAGAATCGTCCGGAATCATCTGGGAGATGTTCCAACATCATCTAAGAGATTTTCAAAATCATCCAGATGATGTTGGAACATCATCCAGATGATTTTCCGGAAAGCGTCGGATGTTTTTGTGAACAACTCTTAACCAACTGTTTTTAAACACTAAAATGAAAGAAAGCGGCAGGAAATAACGAAAAAAATTCTCAAAAATCCCATCCAAATTTAAATTGATAAAATGATAGATTATCCGCCAAAATATAACTAAACAGGTCATAAAACAGGGCTAATAGCTATTAATTTTCTGTTTTTTCGTCCCTTTTACTTACAATGTACATTTCCTTAACCCCTTGTTTTTCGCGATATTTCCGAGCGTCTCGTCCCGCGGTGCGCTACAGCCGATTCTCAGAGGGGTAAAACGATCAAAAACTATCAAAATGTCAAAAACGCCAGCATCGGAATTTTCAGGATGAACGATGGTCAAAATGAACAAAATGTCAGAATCTGAATTTTCAGAATGGCAGAATTTTCAGAATGGCAGAACTCGCGCTCAGAACTCCCGGAATTATACGTAGGTGTCGGTGTCCCAGCCTAACTTTACCAGTTCGATCTTTGAGGGGTCGGAGGTGCCCAGGTGGTAGCGGGTGTCGGCCAGGGCGATGTGTTTGGCAGGGGGATTGAGGGGGCGGTCTTCTTTGAAGTACTCCCGGCGTTTGGCCTCTATGATGCGCAAACCGACGGAGTCAATGGCCACAGGGTCGAAGCCGATCAGCAGTCCGTTGTATTTCCAGGTGAACTCTTCCGAGAACGTGCTTGCCGCCAGGTGGTGGAACTGCGGGGTGAACAAGACCAGTACGTACAGGCGAGTTTTGCCCTTTACCATAGGTAGTTGGTGCAACGTAGCCAGCGGTGCGCACGAGTCGTCGTGGTAGTCCGAAAGCTTTTCGGCGAACGTAATGTAGTTCTTGAGCAGCGTACCTACACCCGACCAGGCATGCGTACGCATCGGGCGGATATTGATTAGGGCCGTCGATTTCTGGAATACGGGATTTGTTTTTACGCCCCGGTCGTCTATGCTGACGTTATCTTCCTTTACGCCAGCGCTTAGTACGCGGGCTTTGAGGATCTCGTTCAGTTCGGGCGGCGTCGGCAGGCTCTTCCATGCGTTGGTTTTGATGCCTACGATGTCGGAGGGTTGGATGATAGACGCCCAGGCTTCCGCCGCCTCTTTTTTGCCGGTCAGGGTACAGAGGGCTTCGTCGAGCATTTGCTCACAGATAACAGGGTCAGGGGTGTCGCCGCCCGCGAACAACTGTTGGTTGCGGATCAATACGACTTTGCTGGCTGCCTCTTTTTCATTGGCCCATGCCGTGACAGGGCGGTTCAGTAGCAGCGGGGTTCCTACAGCCAGGACAGCTGCCCGTTTCAGTAACTCACGGCGAGAGATTGCTTCCATAATCAGTGTGTTTTAACTTGTTATTTATAAATGGATTGATACAGGTTTTCTACTTGTTGGCGGGTATGCCCGTTGAATACGGCGCACAGTTTATTTGCTTTTACCCGGAGGGTGAACCAGGTGGTGTCTTCGAGTTGGATGATGGGGTTGGCGGGGGTTAGTTCGGGGGCAAACTGCTTTTTTAGTTTTTCCCCGGCGGTTTGGGCGGCCTCATCCGTCGGGTATGCTACGAGGAGGAGGTAACAGCGGGCGTCCGCATCGCCGTATTTGGCCAGTATAGCATCCGTTTGGTCGCTGATATCCACGATGTTGTAGTCGGCGATAAACAGGTAGGCATTGAGCCAGATGTAGTGATGGAAATAGAGGTAGCCGCCGGGCGTCAGTCCCTCCGTAGGCAGTTCTTTGACGAGGGCGGGGATCTCTCCTTTCGCGGGGATGGCCTTTTCTATCAGTGAGGCGAGGTATTTGAGGGCTTCGCGGCTTTCGGGCGTAGCCTTATGCGTGGTGATGGTGACAAAATAGCGGTCTTTCCAGAAGAGGATAAAGTCGTCATAGCTTTGCGAGCCTTGTCCGTAGGCATATTCTTCCCTGTCGCGGCTCTGGGTATATACCCCGAACGCATTCTTGGGGGAGGTCATTTCGTAGACTTCTACGGTGACCTGGGGCAGTCCCTCGCCGTTGTATTTGCAGCCCGTCATGCCGGCCAGCCCGTAGGAGAGGTACAGTTCGGCGCCTCCGTTGATGTAGTCGTAGAGGGCTTCCCCCGTATAGTCGAGCCAGTCGGTGGCTTTATACGATTGATACTGTTCGGGCAACTGATCCATCAGGTCTATTTTTTGAGCATGGATAAACACTGACGGACAGGCGCTAAGCGCGATAAAAACAGATATAAGCACATTACGCATGGTTTTACTGTAAAGGTTATTTTGCCATTCTTCATTCAAACAAACAAATATACGACTTTTAATGATTCGTACCCTCAAATAGGTCATGATCTTCCGCGTTTTGGGAAGATTTTGTCTTGAAATTATTGAACGTATAACTCAATGTCATGGTGATAAGGGGGTAGTTGGGACGTATTTTTGTGATTGACTGGAGGTTGGAGGTGTTGATGTCGCTCACGTACCGCGCCGAATTGAAGAGGTCGCGAAAAGCCAGCGTCGCGTGCCATTTACGCTTGAACAGTTGTTGCCGTATGGCCAGGTTGACATACCAGAAAGCATCCGTCTTCCCCTGGGTCGTGACGGAGGGGCCGACAAAGTTCCCGTCGAACTGGATGCGCGTATACTTGCCGGCGTCAAAGGCATTATTCAGCATGATTTCGTAGTTCATACTCGTCTCGTTGCGTCCGCCGAGCTTCATCTCATTTTTCACCTTGTAATGATACAGGCTTCCGTTGATGTTCATGTTCCACCAACGGGCGGCCTGTAGTTGTGCGCTCAGTTCGAGGCCGGTGGAGTAGTCGTGCCCGACGTTGGCCATGGAGTCGAGTGTGACGCCGGCTTCGTAGGGGACGCGCAGACGTTCGATCTTGTCTTTGCGGTTGCGGTGGAAAACGGTTGACGATACGGTATGTTGGCCGATGTTTTTCTTGTAATTCAGTTCAAACGAGTTGATGTATTCCGGGCGGATATCGGGGTTGCCGATTTCGGCGGAATAGTAGTCGCGGAACGTGATATAGGGCTCCATAAAGAACAGTTGCGGACGTGTGGTGCGGAGGGAATAGGAGACAAACAGCGTGTGTCCTTCGGGGAGGGTATAGCCCAGGTGGACGGAGGGGAAGAGCTCGAAACGGTTTTCCACCCGGTTTGCCCACTCCTTGGAGCTGCGGAGTACGCGATGGGTATGCTCCCCGCGGAGGCCTGCCTGGAAATCCAGGTTCCCGTACCTGTCGGCCAACAGAGCATAGACAGAGTGGATACCCCGTTGGAAATAAAAGGTATTGTAGATATCTTCGCGCCAGTAAAAGGCCTTTATTTCGGGGTTCCAGAACTGCATGCTGTAATCGCCGTCTTCGAGGTAGGAGTAGTATTGATAACCGGCCTCGAGGCGACCGGTTTCGCGGTAGGGGAAGATGTAGTCCAGGTTGCCGCGAATGGTGAGGCGGTATTCGTCCTCCCATGCGCGATGTCCTTGTTGCCGTTCTCCTTTCCGGTCGAAGAGGTCGCTCTGGAAATACTCAAGCGCATCGCCCCCGTATTTGGCGTAGAAACTACCGGTCAGGTTATGCCCTGCATCATTGAATTTGTGCGTAAAGCCGGCTGTTCCCTGAAAATAGGTCTCATCTATATCGTAGTAGTCGTAACTGATGTAGTCGCCCTGCTCGAAGACGGCGCCTTTCGCCGAACGGCTCTCTTCATACCCCAGGTCCCCGTTGCGGGTACGTCCGCCGTATCCGCCCTCCAGGTCGAGATTCAGCGTTGTCCGGGGCAGGGCGTAGAACCAGCCTGCTTTCAGGGCATAATTGAAGTTGTTGCTTTTGCGGGGGCCGTCGGAAGAGGAGAGGGTGGCCGTATCCGCCACGATGGTGGTCTTTTCCTGCGTAAAATTGCTTTTGCGAAGCCGCTCCGTCCACGAGCCACCGACGTACCAGCGCGAAACTTTGTTCTGCCGGCTGACGAGGAAGTCTGCGCCGTGGGACAGGGTGGTACTGCCCGTCAGGTTCACCATACCGCTGATACCGCCCGGGGAGTGTTTTTTGGTGATGATATTGATGATGCCGACGTCTCCGTCGGTATCGTGCCGTGCAGAGGGGGTGGTAATGATTTCGATGTTCTCGATCTGTCCGGAGGGGATCTGTTCCAGCGCCTGCGTACCGCTGAATACGCTCGGCTTACCATCCACATAAACGGCAAAACCGCTGCTTCCCCTGAACGTCACTTCCCCCTCGGCATCCACCCGGATAGAGGGGGTATTCTCCAATATATCAACGGCGGATCCTCCGCTTGCCAAGACATTACTGGCCGCTTCGATCACCTTTTTGTCCAACTTGTAGATCACCTGTTTCTTTTGTGCCACGACCTCCACTTCGGCCAGCTCCATCTCCAGCGCTTTCATTTCGATCGTCCCCAGATCCATGGCAACGGAGGATTTCAGCAGTATTCCGGAACGGGTATAGACGTCAAACCCAACCAGTTTGACCAGCAGCGTATACTCCCCGTCATGCACATCATTGAAGTTAAAACGCCCGTCCGTCTCCGGTATGGTATGCGACAGCGGGTCGGCATTTCCTTTGACATAGAGGAAGATATCGGCAAAATCAATCGGTTTATGACTTCCCGCCTCTACCAGTTTCCCTTTTATCCTTGGGGCAGGCGCAGCAGACATTGAAAAAGAAAAACACAACACGAACGCCGTCAGGCAAAGATATTCTTTCATATAGCAGAGAATTAAAAATCAGTAATATGCCGCAAAGATATAATTTATCGTTAAGAATAGTTGTTGATTTTCAAAATATATCGTTTACTTTTGCGTATGAAAAAAATTGTTGTCTTTGCTGTCCTCTTTCTAATTGCCATGCCACCCCTTTCGGCGCAAAAAGTGGGACTGGTGCTGAGCGGCGGAGGGGCCAAGGGAGCTACTCACATAGGAGTCATCAAGGCTTTGGAAGAAAATAATATCCCGATAGATTACATAACCGGAACGTCTATCGGCGCTATTATCGGAAGCCTGTACGCGATGGGGTACACGCCGGACGAGATGTTGAAGCTGTTGCTTTCCGACGAGTTCGGCTATTGGCAGACCGGCAGGATCGAGGAGGAGTATATCTACTACTTCAAGAAGCCGGATCCGACGCCCGAAATCGTGCATTTTTCGGTAGAGATATCGGATTCTCTGCAAATTAAGACCAATATTATCCCGCAAAGCCTGGTGAACCCGATTCAAATGAATCAGGCGTTTATGGGGCTTTATGCCCAGGCGATCGCCAGGGCGGGGTGGAATTTCGACAATTTGTTCGTCCCTTTCCGCTGTGTAGGGGCGGATATCTACCATAAGAAAGCGGTTATTTTCAAGAACGGCGATTTGGCCGACGCGGTACGGATTTCCATGTCGTTTCCGTTTGTATTCAAGCCTATCCGGAAAGATAGCGTGCCCCTGTTTGACGGCGGTATATACGACAACTTTCCGGTCGGCACGATGAAAGAGGCTTTTCACCCCGACTTCATCTTCGGGTGCGCCGTTGCCGGTACGCAGGTCAAACCCTCGGATAATGTCTATAGCCAGCTCGAAGCCATGATTATGCAGAAGACCGAATATGACATACCGGAAGAGGACGGCATGATGCTGAAATTTAGTTTTCCTAATGTCTCCCTGCTTGATTTCCAGCAGGCAAAGGAGCTGATGGATATCGGCTACCACCGCACGATGGCGCTGATAGACTCCATCAAGGGACGTGTACCGCGGGAGGTCACGACGGAAGAGCTGGCCGTCCGGCGGGAAGCGTACAAAAAAAGCCTCCCTCCCCTCATCTTCCGCAATATCTATATAACGGGCGTCAATGAATCGCAAAAAGCCTATATCGAGGCACAGCTGCATCGTGATATCAATGAGGAATTTTCGATGGAAGAGTTCAAGCGCGCCTATTTCAAAATGGTGACCCATTCGAAAATAAAAGAGATCATCCCGCACGCCGTCTACAACCGGAAAGAGAGAAACTTTGACCTCTACCTCGACGTAAGCATGACGAATGAGCTGACGATCGGGTTCGGGGGGAATGTGTCGTCCCATCAGGCTAACCAGCTGTTTCTGGGGTTGGGCTACCAGCATATATCACGTTTCGCGTCGGATTGGGACGCTAATTTCCAGGTCGGTAACTCCTTTGACGGCATCCTGTTGAACAGCCGCTTCTATTTGCAAACAAGGATTCCCCTATACATTAATATAAAGGGCGTCTTTTCGCATAAGAAATATTCCGAAAGCCAGTCCCTGTTCTATGAGGATGTCGTCCCCTCCATCATCAAGCAGAAAGAGGTGTTCCTGAACCTGAAGCTCGGTATCCCTTTCCTGAACCGTGCCAAAGCCGAAACCGGCTTCTCATACGGCCAGCTGAACGACTACTACTTCCGGACATCCAACATCTCTTTCCCCAACGCCACGTTCGAGCATAGCCGATACAACGTATTCAGCGGTTCGCTCCACATCGAACGCAATTCGTTGGACTATAAGCAATATGCCACAAGTGGGAAGAAACAATACCTGACGGCGCTATATGCCATGGCATCGGAACGGTATACGCCCTCTTCCACGTCCAAGGGCTTATCGCCGGAAAAGGCGAGACACAGTTGGTTGCAGGTAAAAGGGCACTGGCTGTTTTACCATCGTATCAATCAGAAAGCGAGTATGGGCTTTCTGAGCGAAATCGTCCTGTCCGGCAAAAACCTGATGAACAACTACACCGCTTCCGTCTTGCAGGCTCCCGCCTTTACGCCCACGCCCCATAGCGAAATCGTCTTTAACGAAGCTTTCCGTGCCAATCAGTATATGGCGACAGGCGTTTCGCCGGTGTTGAGACTCAGCAAACTCATGCACCTCCGTGCGGACTTGTTCTGCTTTATCCCTTTTTACGAGATAAAAAAGGATGTCCGCCTATCCGAAACAAACAAATATATTGATACGCCATACTACGGAAAGTTCCTGGACTCTTTCAAATATATGGGCGAAGCGACCATGGTTTTCCAGTTGCCTTTCGCCTCTATCGGCCTCTATGTCAACGGCTACAGCTACCCAAAGAAAAACTTCAACATCGGGCTGAACATCGGCTACCTCATCTTCAACCGCCGTATGCTGGACTAAATCCGAAAAAAAAGATTCCCAAATCATTTGCAAGTAAAAAAGAATGTTCTATCTTTGCACTCGCAAACAAGCAATGGCCGCGTAGCTCAACTGAATAGAGTAGCTGACTACGGATCAGCCGGTTACAGGTTTGAATCCTGTCGCGGTCACTTTTGGGCAAACAACAGACGAGAAATATTTGTTTTTATACAAAAAAGTGAATAGATTTGCCTTGTGAAATCCTAAAAAAGAGAGTTATGAAGACAAAAGTTAAATTATTCTACCATTTTTCTGCGGGGTTTCTTTCTGTTTTTTTCCTTTTTAATCCCCTCTCTATTTTTCCTAAAAAGTCTAGTCAATCAAAAGATTCAGAAAAACTAAGTAAGGACTGGAACAATATTGGAAACGACATCATCAAATCTTATGAGCAATTCAAATCAGAGCATTCCTAAGAAAAAAGCATCGGATGGAAGAAAATCGGTTGAGGTCGAAGTTATGACCGCATTTCAAACAGGGTCAACGCATTAAAATGTATTGTTAGACCGAGCGGGAGAACGTCATGTCGACCGAGCGCAGCGAGTGGAGACACCTGGGTGAGCCTTGACGGCGGCGGCTACAC
The DNA here is from genome assembly GCA_031273385.1 of Tannerellaceae bacterium. Lineage (GTDB taxonomy): Bacteria > Bacteroidota > Bacteroidia > Bacteroidales > Tannerellaceae > DFXE01. The sequence goes on from JAISRY010000046.1 coordinate 11,216, forward strand.
AACTGTGTCGTCCAGGCTACACAGTTGTGTTGTCCCCGCTACACAACTGGGTAGCTCCGACAACACAACTGGGTAGCTCCCGCTACACAATTGTCTACCGCAGACAAGAGTGGTGACGAGAGGGTCAAAAACGCCTTTTTCAACTCTTATGTACTTTTTATTGTTTT
>JAISRY010000092.1 GCA_031273385.1 Tannerellaceae bacterium
TCGCCTCATGGCGGCACAGTATCAACCGATTATAAATATACGATGGACATTAGCGACCAGGGCAACCCGTCGCGCCTCGACCTGCTATATAGTAATGATAAGGCGGTCTATAATAGCAAGAATCACGATGCCGATCTGACCTTTGAACACCTGATGACGCGCGTCGTATTCGATGCCCTGCGGACGGGCACCAGCAACGCTTCGCTGGCCGGTTTGCAGTTGGAAGTACAAAACGTCAATACCCTGACCACGTTCGACTTAGCGGACGGCGCGCCGGCTTTGGATGGCGCAGGTACGAGCAGCATAATTCCTTTTAATCGCTATGCGTCAGACGATTCGGTACGTATGGAGGCTACATTAATTCCTATGGTCGATGCCAGCGGCGTCCACCTCTCATTTTTGCTAAACAACAAAAGTTACAGCGCCCCACTTCCACCGGCAGGGGGCAGCACCGCCCTGCTAAAAGGGAAGCGTTATACCTATAAAGTACTCTTCGATGAAGCACAAATCACATTAGAGGGTCACCTCTCCGCCTGGGATGAAGAGCCTGGCGACACCATCACCCCAAATCCCGACCCCGGCCAACCCGCAGCGATAGTTCAAATAGAGGGCTACAACGGTCCGGTAACAGTACTATATGCCTCCGGCGAGCAGGAAACAATTACCATTGGCAATAGTGGCAAAGCGAATATCAGCAGCACACGTAGCGGCGAAGTGATCAAGAGCCTGACCCTCGGCGCATCCGGTACACCTATATTAATTGGCTGCAAAGCAGAAAATACCATACTCCTTTCATTAAAAGTAGACGCCACAGGCAGTCCCCAACTGCGCGATGAGGTGGACGGCTATATCCCGATCGGCAGCTATGCCGAATTTCAGCTGATAGCTGAAACCGCCAATCTTGGCAACAAATACAAACAGGAAAACGATATCGACCTGCTTAGTGAAAACTGGGTACCGATAGGTACTGAAACTCTTCCATTCACCGGCGAATACGACGGTGGGGAATATGAAATTACGAATCTGAAGATAGATGTAACTGCAAAAGATGCCGGTCTTTTCGGAAGAACAAATAGCGCCATACTCCGCAACATCCGTCTTGTTTCCGGCACGGTAAACGGAGGGGAGAATGTTGCCGGTATCTGTGGAGGGGCTGTCGGTAGCACCTCTATCACCAACTCTCATTCTAATGTTTCCGTAATAGGTACAAGCGGTGTTAGTGGTATCTGCGGAGCCTGCAATAATACAGTTACAATCACCTCCTGCCGTAATACAGGAATTGTGAAAGGTATAGGTACAGGTACGGGTACTCCTATTGCTGGTGGCTACGTTGGCGGCATTATTGGGCATACCTATGGAACAGAAACAACAAAAATCAAAGACTGTGACAATAGTGGGGAAGTAGAAGGCTACCGCTATACCGGCGGCATTGTCGGAGGATGTAATGGCACTACAACCGAGGTTACAGCTTGTCGCAATAGCGGCGCCATAAAAAATACGGGAGGCAGCCTTTCCGGTGGTATTGTGGGAGATAATTATTCCTACACAGTTGTTAACATTACAGCTTGCTATAATACTGGCGCTGTGAATTATAATGGTAATGGTGGCAGAACTAACTATTACACCGGCGGCATTATGGGAAATATTAATACCGCTGGCAGCACAATCACCGCCTGTTACAATACGGGAATGGTGACAGGCAGCGATGTTAGTCACATAGGTCTTATTTGCGGGAGTAATGACGGAGCAACGATTACCTCCTGCTATTGGACAAAGGGCAGTAGTGATGCCACTAAAGGCGTGGGCAGTGGTGGTACTGACAACACAAAAGAATTTAGCGCCACCGCATGGCCTGCCGCAGCCGAACAGGGTTGGGGTACAGGCGATGGTAGTGAGGCGAATACATATTGGAAATCACGTGGCGGATGGAATGACGGTACGCCGGAATATCCGACTTTGTGGTGGGAATAAAATGATATATAGATGTTTTTTGTTTATATGTTTGGACGTTAAGTTTTTATTTTAAGTTTGGTATTTTTAGCCCTTTCTTCTCCACAGCGGTGGGGAAGTAACTAAAAAAGGGCATGTCTTACGACTTGGTATTTATTTTCATCGCGCCGGAATCCCCTGTGAAGAGGAGTCCGGCGACTTTTTTAGTTGAGAGTTGAGAGTTGAGAATTGAGAGGGGTGCATTGTATTCGTATCATAAACGTATCTATTCGTATCGAATCGTATCATTCGTGAAAATTTGTTGATTCGTATCATTTTCGTATTTTTGCGTATCGAAACGTATCAAAAGAGGGTGTGATGGAAAATAAAGTATATGATTTTAAGCTGGATATCAATTGGGAATTGATACATCTGATCAATGAAATAGACAGGTTTGATTCCCAATGGACTGTTATTGAACGCCGGGAATATCAGAGTCTGAAACAATTGAAAAGCATTGCGACTGTTCGAAGTGTGGGCGCTTCCAACCGAATTGAGGGCAATAAGATGAGCGATGAAGAAATTGATGTCTTGCTACAAAAAATCGACATAACCACATTGACGGACAGGGATTCGCAGGAAGTTGTCGGCTATTTCAATACATTGGACATGATTGCCGAATCATTTGAAAATATAGCTATTACGGAAAGCAATATCAAAAGTTTGCACAACACGTTGATGAAGTACAGCGCCAAGGATGAGTGGCACAAAGGAAACTACAAGGCGCACAACAACGCGGTTGAGGCCACTTTTTCCGATGGCACGCGGCAAATCATATTTCAAACCGCAGAAGCGGGATTTGCCACCGATGATGCTATGCTTCGGTTGATTGATTGGTACAATGCGGAGACCGAAGCGCCAAGTTTAATCAAAAGCGCCGTTTTTGTTTACGAGTTTTTGAGTATTCATCCCTTTCAAGATGGAAACGGCAGGCTAAGCCGGTTGCTTTCAACGCTTTTATTGTTGAGAAACGGATATAAATGGATACAGTATGTGAGTTTTGAACACGAAATTGAGAGCCGGAAAGCAGAGTATTACCAAGCGCTTAGGAGTTGTCAGGCTGGACGGCCGAATGAGGACGTTACCGTTTGGATATTATTCTTTCTGAACGCTTTAAGAAATATTCAATCGCAGTTGATGATTAAATTGGAACAAAGCGGTTCGGTATCGCAACTTTCGCCGAAAGAGAAATCAATCTTGGCGATAATTGAACATTATTCGGGAATCAAATCGGGGGAAATAGCAGAAAAGTTATCCATCCCCAATCCAACCGTTAAGCGAATTTTATCCGATTTGCAAACCAAAGGCTTAATTGAGAAGCAGGGAAACGGGCGCGGTACAAGTTATTCGGTAAAGTAACAATACAATAGTGTAGCCGGGCGTACACAATTGTGTAGTCGGGGACAGACAATTGTGTAGTCCAACCTACTCAGTTGTGTAGCCTGGGCTATACAATTGTGTAGAATCGGGAATAGCTCTCGAGCAAATAAAAATAGCTCCCGACTGAAAAAAAATAGCTCCCGTCCCGTTGAGAATAGCTCCCGTCCGGTTGGCGTTAGCTTTTTGTTTATTCTTCAAAAAAATTAAATGGCTTAAGATGCTTAAGAATCTTAAGGATAAACCGTAAAACAGGACGGAAATGTGCAAAAAGCCTCCCCAATAAAGTTTTCCATTTTTTGCCTTCACCCCTTCACCTTTCTTGTAACAGGCTGTATGATAACTGAATGTGGTGAAGGAAGGGTGAAGGGAGGTGAATGGAGAATGAAACGAGATGCCGGAGAGGGCAGCCTGACCTTATTGTGTAAATTATCCGATGATCCATCGACATTCGCTTTTGTTGATCCGGTCATCAGTTGTTCTATTATTCGTACAATAAGATTGATGGAGGCTCCCCGGTACGCCGTTTCACTTTCCCTTCACCTCCCTTCACCCTTCCTTCACCACATTCAGTTATCATACAGTCTGTTACAAGAAAGGTGAAGGGGTGAAGGCAAAAAAACGAAAACTTTATTGGGGGGGCTTTTTGCTCCCTTTGTTCAGTTTTGTAGCAAAAATTGTCAAATTTGTAACAGTCTATTTTCTGAAATATGCTGAGAAAATAGACAAATAGTACCCGTCACTGCAAACAGGACGAGGCTTCGACAGGCTCAGCCACCGTTGTTGGTGGCTGTTACTTTTTACGGTATTTGCAGCAGTCGGGGAGGGCGTTGTAGACTTTGTCGGGGGCTTTGTCTTTTTCGGTGTCGTGGCCGGTCTTTGCGATGGCTTTGCTGACGGTTTCTACGGATGTTTTCTCTGCGTCGTAGTGGAGGTGTAGCTGTTTGGTGGCTTTGTCCCACGCGGCGGAGGAGACGCCTTTTACGCTCTTGGCCGCTTTCTCGATACGTGTTTTGCACATGCCGCAGAGACCCTCTACTTTCAGGTTGCCGTGGGCTTCTTCCGCGCTTGCGTTTACGCTATTTGCCGCCAGGAAAAACAGGGCGGCGACGAATACAATTAACTTTTTCATTTCTCTTTTCTTTTTAGGATGTTTATACTATACTTGATTACATTAATCTCTGTACTTACAGCAGTCTGGCAGGGCGTTGTAGGTCTCCGTTGCGGCTTTGTGTGCGCCGGCGTCGTGGCCGGTCAGGGCGATGGCTTGGGCGACGGCATCGGGAGAGGTTCGCTTCCGGTCGTAGGCCAGGCGCAACTCTCCGCTCTCCATATCCCATACGGCGGAGATGACGCCTTTCACGCCTTTTGCGGCGCTTTCGATCCGCTCCTTACACATCTCGCAAAGCCCCCGGACGGCGAATGTCGCCTGTTCCCCGCCGTCGGCAGGTTCGTCGTCGGCGTCGTTGTTCATCATGCTGCGCTTGCCCTCCAATTGTGCGCTGGCGTCGACCGAGAAGACGCCGTTCGTGACGATTTCTTCGCCCTCGTCGATGCCCGACAGGACGACGTAGGCATCACCCAGCGCGGCGCCCAGGTTGATCTCCCGTAGCCGGAAGACAGGCATATCCCCGTTCGGCTGTTTCACGTATACGATCGAGCGTTTACCTGTCCACAGTACCGCCGTTTTCGGGACGACGAGACTGCCGGCATACGCTTTCATCGACGCTTCGACGACGGCATTGGCATACATGCCGGGTTTGAGCTGTAACCCGGGGTTCGCCGTTTCGACCCTCACCTTTGCCGTGCGGGTGGAGGCGTCGATCACCGGGTCGACAAAGGTAATCTTTCCGCGGTAGCTTTTGCCCGGCAGTGCGGACAGGGTATAGGCTACGGCATCGCCGGTTTTCAGGTAGGGGAGGTCGGCTTCGTAGGCGTCGAACATCGCCCATACGGTCGAGAGGTCGGTCAGTTCGAAAAGGACGCTTCCCTGGTTGACATAGTCGCCCTCAGCCACCTTTTTCACCGTAACGATTCCACCGGCATTGGCTACGACGTTTACCAGCGGGGAGAGGACGCCCGATTGTTCTACCTCCCCGATCTGGCTATCGGTCAGTTTCAGGAGGCGGAGCTTTTCGCGGGCTGCTTCGAGGAGCGCCTGCCCTGCCGGATGGCTGGATTGTATCTTTGCCGCTTCGAGCAACTCCTGCTGGGCGTTCAGCAGGTCGGGGGAATAGATGGAGGCGATTGTCTGCCCTTTGCGGACGGTTTCACCGGTGAAGTTGACGAACAGTCGTTCGATCCGTCCGCCGGTATGCGCTACCTGCGAATGGGAGAGCCGTTCGTCGGCCTGTATCGTTCCGTAAAGCCTGACCTCTTTGACGGGGTTCCTGCGGCTTACGGCCGTCGTCCGGATATTGGCCAGCGCCATAGCCTCTTTCGAGAGCATGATCCCGTCCGGATCCGCCGTTTCGCCAATCGTGCCGGCTGTCTTTACGGGGATCAGGTCCATGGCGCAAAGGGGGCACTTCCCCGGTTTATCCTGCCTGATCTGCGGGTGCATGGCGCAGGTCCATACCTGCGGCTCGTTTTCGGCATGCGTATGTGCGGCATGTCCGGTATGCCCTGCCTGTCCGGGCGCACTGCGGAACAGCCACCATCCCAGCAGCAGCCCTGCCGCGATCCCTCCCAACACGATGAGGGAGGCCTTTTGTATGTCTTGTCTTCTTTTCATATCCGACGGATTATTCTATCGTAAGGAAACTCATCATTTTCTGAATGGCCGCTACCAGCGTATTATAATTGGCGATCGCTTCCGCCTCTTTCAATCGGTAGTCGAGCAGCTGCCGTTGCACCTGTATGACGCTGCCCAGGTCGCTTTTGCCCGAAACAAACTCCTGCATGGCCAGGTCGCCCGCCGTGCGTGCCAGATCAGCCTGACGGCGGTAGAGGCCGGCCTTTCGATCGGCGTCTTCCAGGAGGTAAACCGACTGGTAAAGCGCGGCCTGCAACTTGTTGAACGTATCCGCCCGTTTGGTTTCGCTTGCTTCGCGGCGCAGTTGGCTCTCCTTGCGGGCGGCCTTGTATTTGTTGCGGTACAGGGGGATGCTGATCGAGGCCATGGGCATCACCATATCCTTTCCGTTCATCATCGTCATCCCGTCGCCGCCTCCCATCGCCTCTTCCGGCAGGAGGTTGTCCGTTTTGAGGGGAGACATCAGCATGTACTGAATCCCGACGCCGAACATGGGGTATCCCATCTTCCTGTCCATTTCCGCTTTGGCTTCGTAGGCCAGCGCCTCTTCCCGGAGCATGCCCAGCATGGGATTCCGTCCGGCCACTTCGTGCAGGATGCTCTCCACATCCGGGCGGAAAGGGAGTTGTTGCCATTCGTCCGGCATGACGACTTCGCTCTCCGCCGGACGATTCAGCAGGGTGTTGAAGCGGGCTTTCCCTGCCGCTATCTCTGCTTGCAGGCTTTCCATATTGCTTTCCGATTCCATGATTTCAAGCTGTATGCGTAGCACTTCGGACATCCCCCCGGACGCTCCGCCCATACCTCCCGCCGCCATCCGCATCCCGCCGGAGCTGCCGGAGGAGGGCGGCATGGTCGCCGTTGACGCCGTACCCGCCGATCCGCCCATATCCATCCCGCCGGAAGAGGCGGTGGGCGCAGTGGCCGGTGAAGCGTTCCCGCCGCCGGAGGCGTACCCCTTTTCAGGGCTGTTTGTGCCGGAGGAGAATTTCCGCAACGCCAACTGTTCGAGCTGCTCCAGCCATTGCCGGTTTTCCTTGTTGTTGATGATCTTCCGCCGCAGGCTGCACAGGGCGTACCACTGGGTGTAGACCTCCATAAAGACGTTGTCGCGCGCCTCGCGGAACTGCTCAAAGGCCATGTTCGCCATGTGCTGCGCCTCGGTGCGGGCAGCCTTGCGCGTGCCGAACCAGGGGAACATCTGCATCAAGCGGAACTGGGCGACCTGGCGGCCTGCGGCAAACTCCATCGGTTCGGGGAAGATGCCGGCCTCAAACGTCGGGTCGGCATACGCGCCGGCCTGTGGAAGTTTCTGGCAGGCCGCTTCGTAGTCGAGGTATGCCGCCTTGACCGATGGGTTCTCCCGCGCGGCGACGGCCAGGTAGACCGCCAGCGAATCCTCCTCCGCAGCACGGAGCGGAAAGCCGGCAAACAGGGTCAGGAAAGCAAGGATGCCGCTGTATCGGATAATAGATCGTTTCATAATGCTTCAGTTGGGGGTTGTCTTTTCAGTTTACTTTCGCGCCACCAGCATTGCAGCACGGGGACAACGAACATGGTCATCGACTGTATCAGCATACCGCCGAACGTGGGGATGGCCATCGGTACCATGATGTCGGCCCCTTTGCCGGTGGAGGTGAGGACGGGCAGGAGGGCGATCAGTGTCGTGGCCGTCGTCATGGCTGCCGGACGCACCCTCCGCAATCCGGCACGAACGACGGCCTCGCGTATCTCTTTCCGTGTCTGGGGATCCTCGTCGACGAACGTCTGGTGGATGTACGTCCCCATCAATACCCCGTCGTCCGTAGCGATGCCGAACAGGGCGATAAAGCCGACCCAGACCGCTATGCTGAGGTTTACGGTATGCATCTGGAACAGGTCGCGCACATTCTCCCCTCCTATGGAGAAGTTCATAAACCACGGCTCGCCATAGAGCCATAGCAGGATAAAGCCTCCGGCAAAAGCGACAAACACACCCGAAAAGTGGATCAACGAAGCCGTCAGCGTACGGAAGCGGAAATAGAGGATCAGGAGGATGGCCAGCAGGCTCAGGGGGATCACCACGAGGAGGCGTTTAGTGGCGCGGCGGTGCTGTTCGTAATTCCCGGCAAAGGCATACGACACGCCGGGAGGAAGCTGCAAAGCCCCCGATTCGATCTTCTCTTTCAGCATCCTGCCGGTTTCGTCGACCACATC